>CAZQGK010000007.1:0-15336 GCA_964592945.1 uncultured Candidatus Saccharibacteria bacterium | reverse complement strand
CAACTACAATGCTTCGAACGGCCTCTTCACAGTGGCTCCCGGCGCAACGGTCACGATTTCCGTCCGCTCCGACATCGCGGCTTCGACGAACGGCCAACAGGTCGGCGTCCAGCTCACGAGCGTCAGCGCCAGCGGGCTTCTCGACTCGTCCGTCGTCCTCCCGATCACGGGCTCAGCGCTCTTGATCTCATCGGCGTCGCTCGCGACGGTTGACTTCGCCAACTCGACAACTCCGGGAACGAATACCAACCTCACTCCCGCCAACGACGTTGTCCTCTGGCAGAACGTGACGACGGTGGGCACGCGCGCGGTCAATTTGACCTCGTTCCAGCTCCGCAACCTCGGATCTATCGCTCTCACCGATGTTCGCAATCTCCGCCTCTATGTGGACGGTGTCCAGGTCGGTGGTGCTGTAGCGAATCTCACTGCAGGAGAAACGTCTGCTGCGTGGGATCTCTCGGCAGCGCCGAAGCGCCTCGAAACGGGCGGACGCACCATCAAGGTCGTCGGCGATGTTGTCGGCGGCTCAAGTCTCACGATACAGCTCTCGCTGCGCCGTGCGGCTGATGCCCGCGTCGTTGATACCGAGCTCAATCAGCCGGTACTCGCGACTGCAGCCGGAAGCGCCTTCTCTGCGCGCTCTGCTGGCGTCCAGACCATCGGCTCCGCATCCGTCTCGGTCACGAAGGCAAATACTTCGCCTTCGTCCAACGTTACTCTCGGAGCTTCAAACCAGAAATGGGCGACCTTCGAAATCCGCGCCTCGGGCGAGGACGTGAAGATCGAGTCTCTCGACGTGCAGGCGAACACCACGCTTGATCACGGTCTCGACAACGGTAAAGTATTCGTCGACGGCGTGCAGGTCGGTTCTACCAAGGACCTCACCGACGCTACAGACGTGAACTTCACGTTCGGTTCTTCCTTCATCGCGAAGGCGGGAGCGGTACACATCGTTGACATCTACGCAGACGCGAAGACCTCGACAGGGGCAGCGTTTGCCAACAGCGACACTGCGGCGATTACCCTCGGCACAGGCGCTTCCAACGCGTTCGGCCAGGTTTCGCTCACCGCGGTCAACGTCCCGGGCTCTGACACGACAGCCAACACCCTCACTATCTCGTCCGCTACACTTACAGCGACGAAGTACTCGGGTTACGGCAACCAGACGATTATCGCGGGTACCAACAACGCCCGCTTGGGCTCGTTCACCCTCTCGTCGGGATCGACGGAAGGTACAAACGTCAACACCATTGTCGTAGATCTCTCGGCTGACGAAGCGGCATCCATCACGGATCTCCGTCTCGTCGACAGCGCGACGGGTGTCCAGATTGGTACGGCGAAGCCGTCTCCGTCTACGTCCAACTCGTTCTCCGTCAACTTCGACGTCCCGGTCTCTTCGACCAAGACAATCGATGTCGTCGGTAACATCAAGTCCGGTTCCAACATCGGCACATGGGCGGCAGACATCGACACTTCGACTGGCGGTCTTGGTCTCAGCACAAGCAACTCCGTTACGATCGGAAGCGACTTGACGCTCCAGACCATCACTGTCGGTACGGGTACGCTCACACAAGCTGCGGGAACATCGCCTGACAATGCAAACGTCATTGCAGGTAGCAACGACGTCAAGATCGGTTCCTTCAACTTCACCGCGGCCAACTCGGGCTTCACGGTGCAAGAGCTGAAGGTCAAGATCCCGGCAAATGCCGCGACCTCGGTCTCGGCTGTCACCCTCAAGTGGGCGGCCAACACGACCGGCGTCCAGCAGGCGCTCGCACTCTCTTCGGGTGCAGCAGAGACGCATGCGACGGCGACCTTCACCGGCCTCAACTTCGCGATTCCTTCGAACGAGACGAAGACCATAGATGTCTACGTCAACATTCCGACGATAGCGAACGGCGCGACTTCTGGTACGGCAATCTCCGCATTGCTCGACTGGAACGAGGGCTACAAGCAGGTTGATAGCGCAGGTACGGCCTCGACAACGATGGCTTCTGTCGCAGACCTCAACTCGGCAGGCTCCGGCAAGGGTACGATGTACGTACGCAAGTCCAAGCCGACGCTCGCAGCGGTCGCTCTTGATTCGGCTACGCTCACTGCAGGAACAGATCAGGTCATCGCACGCTGGTCGGTCACGGCTGACGCGGCAGGCAAGATTGACTGGGGCTCAGTGGTCATCACCCTCAACAAGACTGCAGCCTTGGACATCGGCGCGACAACCACACTCAAGGTGTGGAGCGGCTCGAACAGCATCGCGGGTACAATCGCGACGACGACGGGCGACCTCCTCGGAGGCCTCGATGCTTGTGACAACTTCACAAGCTGCTTGATCCACTTCCGTCCGACATCCGTCGAGACGATTGAAGCGGGTAGCTCCAAGACCTACGAGCTTCGCGGAACTATCGGTGGCATCGCCTCTGGTGCGAACAACATCAGCGCATCCATCGCCAACCCGCAGACAAGCGCGTCTTCGACCGCTGTCTTCAGCTCGGCCGCTGGTACGATAGGCAACAGCACCGCGGCGTCCTTCGCCTGGTCTGACTGGTCCGACCTCTCCGACCATTCCTCGAATGCGACGGGAGCTCTGGCCGCTGACTGGACAGGGGATTACCTCGTGAGAAGTCTTCCTCTCACGGTCGGTAACAAGTCTGTCAACTTCTAAGCCCTACGGCTTCAGGCCGACGAAGCGACAATTCGTCTAGCCTCCGGTTGGGAACTAGGCCCAACGACAAAAACCACCCCGAAAGGGGTGGTTTTTGTGTTGAAGAAATACACCGATTATCGGATAATGAATGTGCTAGCATACACATGACCAGTCCGAAGACGGCCTTATGAGATTGCCTATACAGAACGTCTTACATACAAGCAATACTGAGTCGCTCCGCGCCACCACGCTCGTATTTTTCGCCGTACTTAGCGTCGCCCTTGCCGTTCAGGTAGTATTTTGGGTGACGTTCCCGGTAGCCGATGAAAACTGGTGGGCGACAGATGCGGCGAAGGTCGCCGACGGAAAAACCCTCACGTCTTCGGATATCACGTACGTGCATCCGGGAACGACGATCCTGTATCCGATGGCAGGATTGATACACGAGGGTGCCGACCCCGAGACGGCGGTGCACGTCGTTATGGCCCTATTTGCCGCGATTTGCATCGCAATCGCCGCGACGGTCGCATACCGGTTGCGGCCTAAAAGTTTATGGTGGCTTGCTGCCGCTCTCATACTCATACCTGACCTCCGGCTCCTGCATGGCACACCTCCCTCCACGGCAGCGACGCTTCTCTCAATCGTTTTCGTCATTTTGTTGCTATATGTCGCCGCATCTGGACGCCAGGGCACGTATCGGCCGTGTGTCTACCTCGGAATGTGTGCAGGATTGCTGCTCGCCACACGCATTGATACTGGCGCCTTCTTGCTCATCACAGCCTTCCCGTTTTTGCTCTATATACTCAGGTGGCGCATTTTTGCATTCCTCGTCACGACCGCGCTCCTATTTTTCGCGGCCGACCCCTATCTGTGGACAGACCCTGTTGCATACCTCAATAGCATTCCGAAACAGATGTTTGCGAATAAAGCGTTAGTCGGCATAGAAATCCTCGTTCCGTTCCTTCTTACGTTTCCTTTCGCGATCCTCTCGATACTCGTGTCGCTCATAGCTGTGGGTGTGCAATTCTTGCGTTCCGCGAAGAGTGGAATGCGCATACCGCTCGGCCCGTATATCTGGTTCTTGGGGGCGACGGCAGCATTCACTGCACTCTTAGCACCCCTCTCGTTCCATCCCATCCGATACTTCATGCCCTTCTACCTGGTATGGGATATCCTGCTCCCGCTCTGGCTTCTCACCATCGCGCACCAATACCTTCCTTTCACGCGCGCACCGTGGCTCACCGAGCGCCGTTTTGAGTGGGCGCTTATATGCATCATCGTGCTCATTACCGCCGTCAGGCTGGGGATATTTCTCACCGCAGACACGAGAGAGATCATCCTTTAATAACACGCACGGAAATATCACCGGCAGTGACCTTGCTCACCTCGATTCGTGATATTCAGATTCTGCGTTGATTTTCCAAAGAGCTGATTTGTCAGAACGGCCTTGCACGATCATATCCACCGACTCCATCGCCGCGAGCATCGAATGATCTTGATTGTTGTACCGGTGCATGCCATTACGGCCGATCGGGAATAAATTCGGGATCGAGTCGAGGTATTCCTGAACTTCGGAAAATTGCTCATACGCTCCGAAGTAGCCCGGATACGCTCTCGGTTGCCGTATGACGGTCCCGTCGAGGACTTTGATGTTTTGCCGGAGGCCGATTTTTTCCAGTTCTTCTGATGCGAGCGAAATGAGCTCCGGATCGCTCCGGCGGGAGAGCGCGTCGCCCTCGGTGCAAAAGTATTCCAACCCGATCCAACCATGACCGGGCGTTGCCACCAGGTGCGGTTCCCAATTATGAAAGAATTGTACGCGGCCGACTTTGACGCCGTTCTCATGGATGTACATCCATGTATCCATAATAGCCGCCCCGTCTTTTTCAAGCGGTTTTTCCTCAAGCAGAAGGCCGACGGTGATAAAGTCACGATACTGAAGTTCCTTTGAGATACTCTTTACCGCAAGCGGCGCACGAGGCAACATTCCGACGAGCTGCTTTATGTCTGCCGTCGAGAAAAGATAATCACATCGCAGCGTAACCTCGCCGCTCGCGTCCCGCAGAGTTACATCCGTTATGCGGCCGCCGGCCGCGTTTATCGCTGTGACATCGGTTCCCATCCGGATATCACCACCGAGCGCGCTCACTTTCCCGGCGACACGCTCCCACAAGTGGCCGGGTCCATACGTCGGATACAGAAATTGCTCGATAAGCGATGTCTCAACACCTTTACCGCTCAGCGCACCACCCGCAACTTTGCGAATGGCGTGCGAGAGTGCCGAAACGACGGAGAGGCCTTTTATCCGTTGTGCGCCCCACTGCGCCGAGAGTTCCCGGCATGGGACACCCCACACTTTTTCGGTGTATGCCTTGAAAAAAGTCTCATACATCTCCCGTCCAAAACGGTTCAAGAAGAAATCCTCGAGCGTCTTTTCGGGCCGGATAGGGAACAATACCGATGCGAGGTAGGTGCCAGCGATTCGTAATACCTTGCGTGCACCGAGCTTGCGCAAGGTTGAGGGCGATAGGCCGACTGGGTAGTCGAAAAATTCTCCACCGTACAGGATACGTGTTTTTCGCGGACGCACGCGCAGTACATTATCGCCATCCGCACCCGTCGCCACCCGCATGCCTTCCGTGAGTGCGCGCGTGGTACGTTGGTACGTTATGTCCGCGCCGGAAGGCGCCTCGACGGGCAAGAATTCCGACCACCACCGCATCACCCGGTCCGATTTTGAGAAAAAGCGGTGACCGCCGATATCCATACGGTTACCTTTGAAATTGACGGTTCGGGATATGCCGCCGACGTATGTGGGGTCGCGTTCGACTACGATGACGCGCATCTGCGTCCGTGAGAGGAGCTCATACGCGGCCGTGAGTCCCGCAGGCCCCGCGCCGATCACGACCGCCGTCTTCTCGTGCGGCATATCAACGGAAAAGGAGGAACTTCCGCGCGATGTAATTCCACGTGAAAACAAAGATTACACTCACGCATTTAGATATGAGATAGAACGTGCCGAACACTCCCGTGAGAAGCCACAACACCATTTCGTTGAGGAGCAGGCCTGCCGCTCCTATTACCGCAAAAAGAAAGAATTCAACGAGCGGTGTCCGGAGACTTCGCCGGTCGAACACCCACAGAACAGAAAGCGTGTAGACCGTGACGAGTCCGAGAAAAAATGCGATTGCCGCAGAGATGAGGTAGTCGATACCCACCGCACTCGTGAGGTACGCGAGCGCGGCGAAATCAACGGCGAGGGCAATGAGCGACGCGGTGAAATAGCGGATGAATTCCCGCGCGCCGGGAGACCCAATCACCGATAAAGAAGCGCCTGTCTCGGCGTCGGGTGTAGTGACAAGGTCAGGCTCCGCCATATACCGATGAGTATATAGTGCAACTCACTTTGTAAACAGACACGCTCGACTGGGGGTATCTCATGGGGTACACTCTTTCGCATATGAAGAAAGAATACGGAATATACGCAGGCATCGCTGTGCTTATCGCTATCGGTATTATGGGGACATTGTGGACGGGGGAGAACCCCTCTCAATCTCTTCCCGTGTCAGAAACGACCGCGACTCCCTCGTCGGAGAATGCCGCGGCATCTTCTGGTTCCCAATCACCGGCCGTTCTTCCCGCGGAGCCGAAAACGCCGTCACCCGCGGCACCGTCGTCCGCATTTTCCCTCGTACCGGGAGACACGGTAGCCTCGTGGGATTTTGCGGGTACTCATAAAGACGGCGGACAGCTCGAAGCAAAGGTACGCGCGGACATAACCCGATTGAAAGGCCTTATCAATTCGCCGGAATACACCAACTACGAGCTTTATGTGAGCCTCGCGAATCAGTATGAGCTTCTCGGCGACGGTAAACAGGAGTTTACGTACCTGAATTACGCACTCACCATTGACTCGACGAAGACCGGCCTAGCATGGCACAACATGGGCAAATTACTGGAGCGCATCGGCGCCTACAAGAGCGCACGGGTCGCCTATGACCGAATGGTCCAGGTACAACCAACCTCGCAATATATCCGCGCGCGGCTCGAATTTCTGCAGGCGCGTATGCCGGAGGATACCGACGCTATCGCGCAGGCGCAGGCCGACCTGAGCGCAGCGGCTTGGTAACGCAAATCTACGGCTATGCGGCGTCCCACCCTACGATTCCTCAACGGGCTTCTCCTCGCTCCCGCGATTCTTCCGCTCGTATATGTGAACGGACTTTTGTATCCGTTCGTCGCGCCCAAGACATTGCTTTTTCGCGCGCTCGGCATCGTCGCATTTGCCGCTTTTTTCTACCTCGCGCTTTCGGGCCGCGAATTGTACTGGAGCAGACTGCACAACAAGCTTTCGTGGCTTCCCGCGGCGCTGCTCGCGGTCGCGTATACGACGTCGCTACTCGGCGTGGATTTTTATCATAGCTTTTGGTCGGTGTATGACCGCGGCGACGGCCTGCTCACGCAGACGACCGCGGTCGTCTTTTTCTATGGCACGCTCCTCTTCGCAGGCAGGGATTTTCTGCCGAAGCTGTTCAAGGTCGTCGCCTGGGTGGCGACCGCCGTATCGGCATACGTGGTCCTTCAATGGCTCGGCGAAATATCCGGCATCAACTTTTCGCTCATAGCCGAAGCGCGCGGGCGCGTCGGCGGCACGCTCGGCAACGCGGCATTTTTGGCGGGCTACCTGGGAATGACGCTGTGGGCGACGCTCGCCACCGCGGGAGAATCGCGCGGAGCTTGGAAAAAAGTATATTACAGCGGCGCAGCACTTCAATTTCTCGCAATCGTGTTCGCCGCGACCCGCGGTACAATGCTCGCACTTCTCGTGGTCGGATTTGCGACACTGCTCTACCTTGCCTGGAAAGAGGAGGGGAAAATGCGAGTGGCTTCACGGGTGGGACTCGCGGTGCTCCTCATCTTTGCGGGGCTTTTCTTCGTGTTCCGCGCGCCACTCTCGACCTCGTCATTTGAACCGGTGCGCCGCGTTGCGTCCGTTTCACTCGCAGATGCTACGGTCTCAAGCCGTGTGTTCATCTGGCAACACACGTGGTCGGAGGCAGTAAAAAAGCCGTTGACAGGATACGGCGCGGAAAATATCGAAATGATATTTGACAGGGTATACGACCCGGGCGCCATTATCGAGCAATGGTTTGACCGCACGCACAACGCTTTTCTCGATTACTTCGTGCAGTTCGGCATTCTCGGCGTGTTGCTCTACACGGGAGTTATAGCCGCACTCGCGTACACGGGGGCGCTACTGTTCCGACGAAATGAGGGGCACGGAGTATTTCTATTGCTGCTTGCATGCACGTACGCGATACAAAACTTCTTCGTCTTCGACACCGCCATGACCCAGTGGCTCCTCTTTGCGATTCTTGCCGCCGCACTTGCTTACGCGAGCGCACAAGATGTCGCACACAAAGAATCTTCCTCCGCGTTGCGTTTGCGGATACCGCCGGTGATCTCCTATGGGGTCGCGGCCGCAATTCTCATCCTCCTCTATCCTGTTTCAATCCAGCCGCTGCGTGCGAATCTTCTCCTTGCCGAGGGGTACACCTACCATGTGACGGATGTCGCACGCGCGATTGGGGCATTCCAGAAAGGCCTTTCTCTCGGCACGTACGCGGATGTGGAGTACGGCTACCAGGCTTACACGATGTACACGGATAATCAGCAGAACTTGCTCGCGGGCGAAGCGCGCGTCGCCGCGTACCGCTACGCCCTCGGCACGCTTACGAAGAATTTCGAGCGCTACCCGTACGATGCGCGCACGGCGACGTATCTCGCGCACGTGCTCGATTCCGCACCCGACGGCGAACCGGTGGACGAGGCGTTTTTGCATTCGGTCCTCAAGCGCGCCATAGAGCTCTCGCCGAAGCGTGCCCAGGCGAACTACATTCTGGCAAATATCGCGCTCAAAAAAGGTGACGCCTCACAACAATCCGCCGAACGCAACCGCTACTACAAGGAAGCTATCGGTATCCTGGAAGAATACGCCTCGCGGGTGCCGAATTTCGCTGAGCCGCGCTTCATCATCGCATCGCTCTATGTGGTGATAGGGGACCGTGTGGCTGGAAAGCGGTGGGCGGATGAGGGGCTCCCGCTGTATAAGGGTGGCACGGATGTCGCCCGCAAGGCTCTCCGATACTACATAGCCGTAGAGGATTGGCCAAATGTAAAGCGATTTCTAACGGACATAGTAAAGGACAACCCTACCGATTACCCTACGCTGTACGATCTTGCGAAGGCGGAGTTGCTCACGGGAAACCGCGAACGAGCCCTCCAGATCGTTCAAGAATTGCGGCTGAAAGCCCCTGGCCTGGTCGAGACAGACCCCGTTTTCCTCAAAAGCCTCGCCGAATAGCGAATGATGGAGGTCCGACCTCAATCATGGTCGTTTCTGGCGACTTCGTGAGGAGTTATCCACATATATACACTCTTGCGTGAGGTTTTCCGGAGTTCTTTAGCGTAGACTATGGGGAAGCGCAGAAGGGGCCGTGCGGTCTCCTTTCTTGCTCTTGCCAAGAAATAACGAGGTCACACCGCATTATTAGCTTAGTAGTTATTATTAAAACCAATAAAGCAATATGCAACATGTTCTCTCATTTATAAAGGGCAACAACATGCTCGCGATGGTGGTGGCCGTCGTTCTCGGAGTCTTTCTCGTTGTGGGGGTCGTTGAGTCAGCGACCACTATTTCGACCAACATTACGACGGCAGGGACGGTTACCGTGGGTGTAGATGATACGGGCGCTGACGTCAAATTCTTTGGTGCCACGTCAGGCAGTTACTGGCTCTGGGATGAATCGGCGGATACCATGATCATTCTTGCAGGAGTAGCAAGTACCTCGGCGATCAAGGTCGGCGATGAACCAAGCGCGACCACCATAAACGGCTTGGTGTCTGGATACTGTACGTTCGATACTGTCAACATTACGGCTTCGACAACGGGCATGGTTAAATGCAATAGTGCGACCGGCGTAGTGTCGGGAGATCGCATATTCGTACAGGCAACAAGTTCTCTTCCGGACGTATTCGTTATCCAGGCGGCCTCCTCTACTGCCGCGGGCGTGATTCAGGTTGATATAACAAACCTTGGATTTACTACAACGGTGGCAACGGGGGTCAATTCGCTCAATTTCTGGGCAGTTCGCTAAGCGGATACCTATTATCAGCTGATAGCGAACACTCATGAAAAAACTTCTCGTTTCAAGTGCACTGACGGCGCTGCTCGTACCGGGGCTCGCTCTCGCGGCGTACAACGACGTGAGCCTCACCACAGATACGGTGCTGACCGTGAACGGCGGGATAACAGTCAACGTGACTGGTACCCCTGCAGCGGTGGAGTCCATCGTCGTCGGGGAAACCACCATCACCTTCACGCTTGCATCGGGCTCTTACATCGAGTTGACCGCGCCAAGTTTCAACAAGCTCGATACCGATACCTCGGCGGATGTTTCCACGGATGTCTGCAACGGCTCACTCTCCAGAATCGCGTACACGGGAACCGCTGCGCGGACCGTCATCATCACACCTTCCGTGTCACTTTGTGCAAGTAGCGGCGGTGGCGGTAGCGCCAATACCGGCGGCGGTGGAGGAGGAGGTGGCGGCAGCTCAACGCCGGCAACTCCGGCAACGCCAGCCACTCCTGCAACACCCGCCACGCCTACGACAACCCCGGCTACGCCGGCTACTCCCGCCACGCCAGCAACACCCGCGACTCCGACCGTAGCTTCACTTCAAGCTCTGCTTGCCTCTCTGATGGCGCAATTACAGGCCTTACAGGGTGGGACAATGCCAAATGCGAATCCAAACGCAAGCTTCAATCGCAGTCTCCAGGTCGGCTCCACAGGTGCTGACGTGAAGGCGCTCCAGGTGTACCTCAATACCCATGGCTACGCTGTCGCATCAAGCGGCGCGGGCTCACGGGGTAATGAGACAACCCGATTCGGCGGAGCGACGAAAGCCGCGCTCATCAAGCTCCAAAAGGCCGCAGGCATTTCTCCTGCAGTCGGATTCTTCGGAGCTCTGACGCGAGCGTACGTAAATTCGCATCCGTAACCTTTATCAGCATTTTCTTCAGAGCCCCGCCTTCGGCGGGGCTCTGCGTTATGGGGAAAAGTATCTCGGGCACGTTGATGCGTGGGATAATTGCGCGAATATGCAAAACGCTCCTAGATTGAGTGTTTGGCCGCCTCGCGTACACGGTATAGCAATATTTTTGGTTGCATCGGCGACTACACTCCTCCTACTCGCAGCACCTAGGATATGCAATGCAAGCACGTCACAGCTCGTGTGGGGTGACAGGGTGTGGGATGACATCACGGGGGAGATCGTTTCAGATGACCGCATATACATGGAGGACGACGGAACGTATCCCGTGACGCTACACGTCTCAAAAGATGTATATGTTGCCCGCAGCGAACCCGGTGTTTCTTTTGATGCGAGCGGTGTCCTATTCCGTGTACCAGACCCGCAGTCGCCGACGAGAGAGCTCGTAGGATCGATCGGGGGATTCTTCGGTGCGAATACGCTTGTATGGGAAATACCGGGAGTCTATGAACTCGACGTCTACAACGTGCCCCCACCCGTAATGGCCAATCGCAATCCAAACAATTCTTTCCTGCGCTTTTTGTTCGGGCGAACCGCTCACGCGCAGCTTGCCGAAGATTACATAGAAACAATCCGCTTTACCGTCACCGATGCAGCCGCTCCCACCGCGTACACACCCGTTGTAATTATTCCCGGAATTCTTGGGTCCGCTCAACACAATGGAGAATGGCTCATCGACCCGATAACGCATGCGTATGACAATCTTATCGATACTCTCGACGCGAATGGGTATGAGAAAGGGGTAACACTGTTCCCGTTTCCGTATGATTGGCGCGTGTCGAACAGGGAAACGGCGTTTCTTTTGAAGCAGAAAATAGATGAGATCAAAATTATTTGCGGGTGTGACAAAGTCGATGTAGTAGCCCATTCGATGGGCGGTCTCGTCGCAAGACAATATATTCAATCTGACGACTATGGGCACGATGTCAGAAAACTAATATTTCTCGGAACTCCGCACCTAGGTGCACCCAAAACGTATCTGATGTGGGAAGGGGGAGAAAGTGACATAGACAAAAGCGGGCAGCAGCTAAAGTATTTCTTACTTACAGAAGCGTTAAAGCATGGCTTTTCGAATCTTTTTGATTACATCCATACGACTCCTGTACCGTCTGTACAAGAATTACTTCCTGTTTATGGATATATAAAACACTCTGGTTCGCCTGATATTCCTTCGTTCCCAAATTCGCAGTGGTATCCGAATAACCTATTTCTCTCCGACTTGAATAGCAGTATTACCGACCTCTACAATTCCGGAGTAACAATTTCAAACTTCGTTGGGCAGACCGCTGATGACACAACAATTTCAACCATCCGTGTTGTTCCGCCAACTGTCGCCAGTCCTGTAGCCTTATGGGGATTCGGCAAGCCGGAGAACTTTGGCAATAGCTCAACTGACCAAGGGCTAGAGCGCGGAGCCGGTGACGGTACCGTGCCGCTGTCTTCCGCCGCCTTAATCATAAGTGATATTCACATTATTGACTCCGAGCACAATAAGCTGCCAACAGAGGCTGAGGGGGATGTTTTTGAGAAACTGACGGGTATTATCGCGCCCACCCTTGTAACTGGTAAAGACAGACTGGATATACCAATGCTCATCTTCCAAATCCTTTCTCCGGCTGACATTGTTGTCGTAGCACCTGATGGGTTGAAAATAGGGAAGGACTTTGTCACAGGAAATGAGTTCAATCAAATCCCCGATGCCTTCTATTCCGGTTTCGGGACCGACGAAGAATACATAACCATCCCCAATCCACTCGACGGTGTATACAAAGTCATCACACAAGGGACCGGCAGCGGCGGTTCTTATACTATTGCCACGGGGATGATCGGTGATGCGACTTCGAGCGAGACATTTTTTACCGGGCAGACGCTACCGGATTTGATAACCGAGATTAGCGTTGACGTAGATCCGGAGCAGCCAGACCAAACCACCATTACGCCCGTTGACCAGACTCCTCCCACCGTCACCATTGTTCAGCCCGCATCGGCGACCTATACGCGTTCGGATATGCTGCTAATACGCGTCACGTTTAGTGACGCAACCGGAGTTGCCTCTTCCAGTGTTGCCTTCGACGCGACGGGTGTCGCCGCAAGCTCTACGACCGACCTTTTCTTTCAAACGCTCGGTAACCACACGGTCTCTGCCTATGCAATGGATCTCGTAAATAATGCCACGACCTCAAAGAGGGTAATCCAGGTGATAGCTACGGCGAACAGCACCAGAAATGACATTAACCGCGCATTCTCTCTGGGATGGATAAAATCTGCCGGCATCAAAGCATCGCTCACCACGTTGCTCGCGCTTGCGCAGCAGCAAAAAAGACCAAGTGATAAGAACAAAATATACAAATCTATGCTCGGGATACTCAACGGCGCCAAAAAGACTGGTATTATTAACCAACAGGGATATGAATTACTGGTTGCGGATATAAATTGGTTAATTAATCATTAAAAACATGATAAAGATTGCCTCTTCCGTTCTTCGATATGCAGTTGCCGCATTGTTAATCTGGTACATCAGCCTTGGCTTAAACATATTCTTGACTGATCTTTACAGAGACTTCTTCCCGTCCAAAGGAGGAGGGTTCGATATTGATTTGGTGGGTACTGGCATTTTTATACTCTCGCTTGAATTTCTCGTGCCATTTTGGGTCGTTTCTTTGGGGGACCGGTTTCGGTATTGGGTTGCCGGTCTTGTGGTTTTTGCCGTACTCGTGCCAGCATTACTCACAAGTTCTCAATATCTTTACGAAGACCTCATCTGTATTTTCGCAGGATTCCTTCTTGGTTGGCTCCTGCGTTATCTCATCTCTCAAACCCTTGGCAAAATGCCCTCGTTGGAGCCGATGAAGAAGTACTTCTAATATAAAAGGCGTATAATGTTGGCTATGGCTCCGTCGCCGGTAAACTCATTCGCGCGTTTCTTTTTCGGCTTCACGCTGCTTATCTCGATAAGTTTTGGGGTGACATATGCGGTACAGAAATACGCATCAGGACAGGATGCACAGCAGCAACAAGCCGCCGCGGCCGCCGCGATGCTCAAGCAGGTAAAATAAAACGCCGGGCAACGAAGCCCGGCGCAGTGGATTTGTTACTTACACTTCGGCCAGTTCAGTATCTGCCTCAGTGATTTGAATTTGTACACCACGAGCTTCAGCCCGTAGATTTCGAGCGCAAAGCGGACAAAGAACTTGCATTCATTGTCCAGTTGCAAGAACAGTCTGGCGGCTTGAGCGCCTTCTGACCAGCGCAACTGGTCGACGAAGGCGATAACTTTTGCGTAACGGACGTCAAGCGGCCAGAAACATTTGCCCACGAGATAGTGCACCTCGATGAGCGCATCTTCGGTCGAAAGCCGCGAAAACTTCGGGACGAAGATTTCGTTCGGCTGCAATCGATTCACGTCGAGACATATGACCACAGCATCTCCCTCCCTTGTTGTCTTGATAGTATCTGCGCCGGGGTCCCTTCTGGAACGCCGGCGCATATTGTTGAACTATTTGACGTCTTTCCTGTCACCGTCGTAATGGCGAAGCGAGGACTGCTTTCTTGCTGAAGCAGATCCACAAAACTTCTTCACCGAGATCCCTGCATTCGGGTTTTTCGAGGAACAATGCGCGGTTTCCTTTCAGGAGTCGCTCGACTTGGTCGAGCATTACCTTTTGGAACAGAGCATCGTGCCCGTATCGCCGTTTGCAGTGCTCGAGTACTTCGCCTGCCGGTGTATCAGGAATCATAGCGATTGCCTCTCAATTGTGGTTGTCACAACTGAGGAGCTCCTGCCACTTGTGTGACGCCTTCCCGCTGGAAACCATAGCATATTTGACAAATAAGTCAATTTGACGCGTGGCTTAAACCCTGTACTATGCACCGCACAAGGCCAGAGAAAGCGAGCGTTCGCGAAAGCGATGTCAGACTTGCCGAGGTCGAAACTCCAAAGGGGAAACCCTGGGGCCTTGTTTAAAAGGTCTTTTTGTCCAATATGGCAAAAACAAAAGAACAGAAGGGGGTAATCATAGATAAGCTCGCAGAGGCGTTCAAAACGGGCGCGTCTTCGGTATTCGTACACTTTACGAAATTCTCCGTAGCCGAGGAGTCGGCGATGCGCCGCGCTCTTCGTGCGGACGGTGTCTCGTACGTCGTTGCGAAGAAGACCCTGATGCGCCGCGCCCTGGAGAAGCTCGGTCACGCGCACGAGGGATTGCCGCTCGAGGGTGAAGTGGCCATCGCATATGGCGGGGGAGATGACGCCACCGCTGCGGCGCGGCTCGTACATGAATTCGGCAAGAAATTCGCCGACAAGCTTTCTATCCTCGGAGGCATCTTCGAGGGCAAGCTCATAGATGCTGGAAAGATGCAGGAAATCGCTACGATTCCGCCGCTGCAGACGCTCCGCGCGATGTTCGCGCAGGTAATAAATTCACCGCGCCAGCGTTTCGCAGTCGTCTTGAATGCGGTCGCGGAGAAGAAAAATTAACAATTCATTAATCTAACGTATGACACAAGAACAAATCATCGAGGCAGTTGAAAAGATGACAGTGCTCGAACTCAACACGCTCGTCAAAGCGATAGAAGAGAAG
>CAZQGK010000006.1:0-15508 GCA_964592945.1 uncultured Candidatus Saccharibacteria bacterium | reverse complement strand
AATGCAGATATGGGGCCGAAAGAAATAGAGTCGCTCGCCGCACTCTCGGCAAAAGCCGAAGACACGTTACAAGGAGCCGCGCGCAGTATGAAGCTCTCGCCTCGCGGCTATCACCGCACCATCAAACTCGCCCGCACCATAGCCGACCTCGCCGCATCAGACTCAATAGAACCCTCACATATGTTGGAGGCCTTGCAGTACAGAGCTCGAGAACTTTGAACCGCCTCATATGTTCCCGATTTGTCCACGCGTAGCGTGGTTACAAATCGCAATCCCCTTGGGGGACTGGAAGCGTTGCAGTACCGAGCGCGGGAATTATAAAAATCGAGGCCCGGGAGTAGCCTCGACACGCATGCCGAAGCCCCTCCCGGGCATTCTCAGGATGTGAGCAGACCGAGTGCCCGTAGCTTTATCTGGAGCTTGTAGGCGCTGTAGCCGCCGAAAATAACTTCGTCAGCGCCGGCCCTATGCAAGGAAACGGATCGAGCGAGGTCTTCGTCTTTCAGAATGGCGACGATCTTTTTGCTGCCGCTGTCAAACCCGCACACCGACCGGATGGCCTCCACTCCACCGAATGGCGGCAAATCCGCATCGATGACGAGCAGGGCCGGTTTTAGCTTTCCGAGCGCCGCAAGCATCGCATTGGCGTCGGTAACCCTTTCGGCCTCGAAATACAGTATGCCGAGTCCGTGCTGTATAGCCCTGCAAATGATTGGTAGCTCGTGTGCGACCAAAGCTTTCTGCATGTTCAACCCCTATTTGTCCGCGCCACTTTAGTGACGACAAGATATGTGCCGGCCACCACTATAGTTCAAACGGGCAACTTCTCAAATCGTCTCTTTGCTGTCCGAGAAATACACTTTGGTTTTTGGAATGCCGAATGACTTGAGACGTTTGAGGATGAAATCTTGCATCGCTTTTTCATTCTTGAAACTGACGACCTTCGCGTCGTCAATGACCGCCCATGCTCCCACCTCGCGCAAGACATCGGTCTTGCTGAAGACGATGTGGGTGACGCCGTTCATGCGGATAGCGCGCTCGAGCGTTTGCATGTTCATCCAATTTGTCTGGCGGCGGCGGCCGGTCGTCGAGCCGAATTCCTCGCCGATGTCGCCGATTTTGTTGAATAGCTCGTCTTTTGGTTGGAACTCTTTGCTGCCGACGTATGTTTCGTAGATCTTGGCGACTCCCCACACGTCACGGATGGCGCTCGCGGGTAGTCCGTTCAAAAGTGCGCCGGCCGTCGTGCAGTGGCTCGATGTGACAAAGGGGTAATCGCCCCAATCGATGTCGAGTCCGAATCCCTGCGCGCCTTCGGCGAGAATATAAATATTTTTCTTGCTCCCATACCACTCACTATAGAGATCGACGAGATATGGCTTGAGCTCCGCCACTTGTTCCGCACGCACGCCGGTCCGCCCGTACTTGTCGCGATACGCAGGGCCGTTGCCGCGACCCGTTGTGCCGATCGCGGCACCTTTCTGTTTGTCTTCCTCTTTGTGCGCGTCCGTGATGATGTGCGTGTTGCTGGCGATGAATATCTTTCCATTCGTCGGGACACCGCCATCCTCGAGCATTTTTATCTCGCGGAAGAATTGTTCGGGGTCAAGCACGCATCCGGAACCGATGACTGACTTCACGCCGAAGAAAATGCCCGCCGGAATGTGGTGGGTGACGAATTTCTTACCTTTATGAAAAATCGTGTGGCCCGCATTGCAGCCGCCGTTGTAGCGGAGCACGTGGGTATAGGAGTTTTTGTGGCTTAAATAGTGGGCAACTTTGCCTTTCCCGCAATCCCCATATTGGAGATCGACTATGACATCCATCGTTAACACAACTGCCTCAATCTATCATTTTTCCACACAGAGTACAAGCGCAGAAATGAGTTCGCACCACCCACCGCGGCACATCGTGAGGCGCGGAACGCAAATTTAGCTGCTTCTACACGAGAAAGCGTATGAGAAAACTTATGGTGACAAGAAGGTTGTTCATAGCGACGCAACTAGAACGGATTACGAATGCCGTTACGTATCTCGAAGTGTAGATGTGCGCCGGTTGATTTCCCGGTCGAGCCTACATAGCCGATGACCTGTCCTTGAGCCACGTGTTGCCCCGGCACTACGGCGACTTTAGATTGGTGCGCGTACAAAGTTTGGCTCCCGTTGCCGTGTTGGATGACGACGTACCCGCCGTATCCTGCATTCCAACCGGTCCCCTTGGCGATGAGCACGTCACCTTCCGCCGCGGCGAGTATCTGAGTGCCGGTAGGAGCCGCGAGGTCAACGCCGTTGTATCCGTGGAATCCCTGCGTCCTCACTCCTCCGACGATTGGCCGCATGTAATATCCCACCTGTGCCGCTGTGCCTGGTCGCGAATTGAGCGTTGCGCGCAAACTGCCCGGTATCTTGCCCGGGACAGAAGAGGTGGTGGGTGCGTTTGTTGACGCTGCTGCGATCTCGCCATCCGGAATAAGGATCTGTTTTCCTACCACGAGCGAGTCGTCGCCAATATCGTTAAAGGTCGCGATCTCTACCGCGTCGGCACCGAATCGCTTGGCAATAGCGGCTATCGTGTCTCCTTTCTTGATCGTGTATTTCAATCCGGTGACAGGCAAGATGGTGAGCACTTGGCCTATTTGCAGATCACTTCCTCGCGGCAGGTCGTTCGCCCAGAGAATAGTGTTGGGGGATACATTATAGAGTTTTGCAATGCCGCTTAATGTGTCACCCTCCCGAACGACATAGACGCTTATCATCGAGTTCTTCGGCTTCTCAATATCAGCAATGGTGCCCGACGGACCTTCCGACGGCATGAGCGCCGAATCGTCAACGATCGTGATGTCCCCGCCGCCCTTTCCGGCCATCGGGTCAACATTCATCGCGGGCTTCGGAAGGGCCATGGTCTGGAGATTGCCGCCGCCGTACGACACTTCTTTTTGCTTTTCAGATACGTGGAGAATGCCGGCAACGAAGTCACCCAAAACACTTGCCCGCGCAGAGGCGGGTATTAGAGTTCCTAGGACCAACAGGAGTGATATGAGAGTAGCCGCCGAACGAGCGGATCTTAACGATCTATATTTCATCGCCCGCCGGTGTGACAAACCTGCTCGCGAATCACTATTTTTACTTGCTTTTATAAGCCGTTTCCGACGGACTTTTTATCTGCTTCCATACGGGAAAAGGGAACCTCGTTTGCCCCTCCCTGATATAGCTAGACAATAAGCCGTATTAAGCGATGGCACAAAGAAATGGTCTGGAATTTGGCTTTAAATCTCACTCTTTTGAGACCTAGCCTCAGGATTGGTACGGCAGTGCCACCGTTCAGTTCACTGTACCGACATGAGTCGTGACGTCAACCGGGCTGATACTGTAGCAGGGGATAGCCATTCTGTCAATACTTTGAACCGCCTGTGATATAGTGCCTAAGTGAATTACCTAGAGGGCCTCAATACGGCTCAAAAAGAGGCTGTTTTGCACGTTGATGGCCCGCTCTTGATAGTGGCGGGTGCCGGAGCCGGCAAAACCAAGACAATCGTACACCGCATCGCGCACCTAGTAGAAGAGGGTATCCCGGCTTCGTCAATACTTGCGGTCACCTTCACCAACAAGGCTGCCGGCGAGATGCGCGACCGCGTCCGGGCCTTGCTCTCTTATAAGGCGGGGGGATTACCCTTGGTCGCCACATTCCACTCACTCGGAGTGCGGCTCCTCAGGGAGTTCCACGAAGATGCAGGTGTGCCGCGCGGTTTCAGTATTTGGGATCGTGATGACAGCTTGCGCTCAGTCAAAGCCGAGCTCAAGAGGCTTGATACGGAAGAATGGACACCGCGACAGATACTCGGGGCCATCTCGCGCGAGAAAGGTGGGGGGAAGTCATCCGGAGAATACCGGGAACGTGCCTCGACCAGGCTTGAACAGGCCGTCGCGCTGATATGGGAGAGATACGAACAGACGCTATCGGCAGAGGATGGTCTCGACTTTGATGACCTCCTGGTGCGCACACTTAGACTTGTGCGCGAATCGCCGAGAATTCTCTCACTATTACAAAATCGCTGGCGCCACATCATCGTCGACGAGTACCAAGACACAAGTAGTGTGCAGTATGAGCTGATGAAGCTCTTGAGCGGCGAACGCGGCAACATGTGCGTCGTCGGCGACTTGGACCAATGCATCTACACGTGGAGGCAGGCGGAGATAGAAAATCTGCTTTCTTTTGAACGCGTGTTCCCCAAAGTAAAAGTGGTGCGCCTGGAGCAAAACTACCGCTCCACGCGCACTATTCTAGCTGCAGCGAACGCCGTGATTGAAAAGAACGTGAACCGCATCCCGAAGACGCTCTTCAGCGAAAATGAGACCGGTGAACCCATCACGATGCACGGCGCCTTGGACGAGCGGCACGAGGCGTGGTTCGTCGCGGAGCGTGCCGCAGCGCTCATTGACAGAGGTGTGCCTCCGCAAGAGATTGCGGTCTTGTACCGGGAAAACTCCCAGTCGCGTGCGCTCGAAGAGGCGCTGCTTCATGCCGGGCTGCCGTATCGCGTCTTGGGCACACGCTTCTTCGAACGTAAAGAGGTCAAGGATGTGCTCGCGTATCTGCGCGCCGCCTTGAATCCGAAAGGAAAGAGCGACCTCGCACGTATCGTCGGGGTACCGCCGCGAGGCATCGGCAAGGTGACTCTCGAAAAGATGTCTTTGGGACAACCGCTCGGCGCGGCAAGCTCCAAAGTGGCCGCTTTCGAGGCAACGCTCGCGGCTATACGACACGCCGTTAACACGTTACCCGCATCAGAGGCTGTGCGTTTTTGTATCGAAGCGAGCGGCATCCAAAAAATGTACGGTGGAAAGACCGAAGAGGATGCTGAGCACCTCGGCAACGTACGCGAACTTGCCAATCTTGCCGCAAAATACGAGAGCGATGAGCCGCCCACTGGAATTGAGCGTCTGCTAGAAGAAGCAGCGCTTCAGAGCGAGCAAGACGAGCTTGATCTGCAGCGCGACAAGGGCGGAATATCGCTCATGACGGTACACGCGGCAAAAGGACTCGAATTTGATGCGGTTTTCGTGGTCGGCCTCGAGCAGGGACTCTTCCCTTCGACACGCAACGACGAATCACGGGACCCGGAGGAAGAGCGCCGGCTCTTTTACGTTGCGCTCACGCGTGCGCGCAAACACCTGTTCCTCAGCTACGCATATGAACGTTCGAAATACGGAACCCGCGAGAGTACGATGCCCTCCGAATTCCTTTCCGATATTGACACGCGGTTGCTCGCCGATTCCGGTAGCGCCCCCGCGCGACAAAAGCGCGGACTTCTCGACGACTTTTATGAGATCCGTTAGAAAAGGAGCGAGATTGGGACAGCATTTCCTCACGGGAACGTGGGCCGCACGCAAATTGACTGAAGCTGTAGACGTGCGGAGGGAGGAAACAATACTCGAGATCGGACCAGGCAAAGGTGCGCTTACGCGTGAACTTCTTGCTACAGGTGGAAAAGTACTCGCAATAGAAAAAGACGAGGCACTCGTTGGACAACTCAATCGAACGTTCGCCGGGGAAATCAATTCGGGTGCTTTGAAAATCGTCGCCGCGGATATCCGGGATTTCAAAGCGGAAAGATTCGGCCTCACGTCGAGTGCTTATGTTTTGGCCGCCAACATTCCGTACTACATTACCGGCGAGATCGTCCGGCAATTCTTGGAAACGGACATCCAACCGCGTGCGATGGCGCTCCTCGTCCAAAAAGAAGTCGCCGAGCGTATCATTGCGCGCGATGGTAAAGAATCCATTCTCTCGCTCTCGGTAAAGGCTTACGGCAGGCCGAAGATAATCGCAAAGGTCTCACGGGGTAATTTCTCTCCGCCCCCTTCTGTGGATTCGGCGATACTTCTGATTGACGGCATTTCAAAAACGTTTTTCACAGACGTCAGCGAAAACGGGTTTTTCAAGGTCGTAAAGGCAGGCTTCGCGTCAAAGAGGAAATTCCTGGCAAATAATCTTGGCGTTGGATTTGGGAAAGACGAGGCGTTACGGGCCATCGAGACGTGCGGTCTTTCGCAAAAAGTACGGGCCGAAGATGTGCCGCTTCTGAAATGGCGGGAGCTAACACAGGAGTTATCATAGGCGGCTCAGGCATGTGTTGCAGCGTGTCGTATAATGCACTCATGCGGACGTCGTTTTTCGCTTCCGGTCTCCTCGCGCTCGTGTTCCCGGCCATAGCTTTCGCTTTCCCATTTGGCGGTCAGGCGAGTATGGTCATACCGTGCTACAACCAGGCTATCTACGCCAATCTGGGGCCGCCGCGTGGCGGTCCATACGTCTGGACGCCGTCGACCAAGACATATCAATTCGGTCCTCCGACGCACGGGGGCCAATGGCTCCTTGGTCTCGCCGGCGCTCCCTACTATTGCATTGTCTCAATTCAACCGGTCATCGTCTGGCCCGGCACGTACATCACGATGATGGGCTCCAGTCGCTAGTATGGAATGGTTCCGCACGCACCCGTACACCTCCGCGCTCTGCGCGGCTGGAGCTCTCGTTATCATCGGAGCATACATCGTCGGACAGAGAGCGTCCCAACCGGACCAGACACCGGCGACCGCGTGGGGAGGCGCCGGATCCTCGTTCCTCGACCCGACGTCATATGAGCCGGCACGAAACACCACGGCTGACCAGGGAGATATCATGCAGCAAGTACAGAGTGGTCCGCCATATACATACATCACACCTCTTGGTTCCGCGACCTCAGCATCGGTGCGCGGTGACAATCCGTACGATTTTGAGACATTCATAGCGATACTTATAAACGGGACTGCCCCGAAAAAACAGGCGGCTGACGCAGGCACGGACACTTCCGTCATAGACCCCTACGCATACATACCGCGGGGACTCGTGAGCACGACGACGCCCTCTACGGCCCGGACCGGTACGCAGCAGGCGTTGTATGATTACGGCAACGACGTCGGTTCGAGCATCGAATCGTTCGAACAACAACACACCAACACCGTGCAAATACTCAAAGAGCAGGTCGAGGACCGTGCCGATCCCGATAAAGCGACGGCGGTCGTGAACCTGGGCCGTGCGTTCCAGAACCTGGGGAATAACCTCTCGGTGATGGACAACGTGCCGCCGGTAATGGCATCTGCGCACGCCGCACTCGCCAAAAGCTACATCGAGCTCGGCAAAAATCTTGCTTTGATCCCCGGAGCAGAGCGGGACAGCGATTTTATTCAGGCGATACAGACTTACAATGCCTCTGCAGACACGTTCACGGCAAATTATATCCGGGTTGTCTCGCTTTTCGGGGCTTACAGCGTCACCTTTACATCAGCCGACAGCGGCAGGGTCTTCACATTCAGTCCGAGCGGATTTTAGAGCCCTGCTGCAGAAAAGAATCCCCCAAAAGCTTGCGTCTCGTGGCAAAAAGCATGTTTGCGTGCGTTATACTAATTGTGTGGAAAAAGAACGCGCGGACAGAAGCGTGAGTTTTTACGTTACGAACGGCGGGTTCTCTCCCATCTTTGTTACCGCGGCGGTCTCAGCCCTCACGCTCCTCGCGGTTGTGAGCTGGCAGGTCAGCACTGCTGTGCGCGAGCGAGGCGCCGCGAACTCATATGTTGCTCCCGCGAGCGGGTCCGACGCGTTGGTCTCCGATACTGCCGTGAACGCCGCTCTTGCTTCCGATGCGCAGACGGAAATCGGCACCGCAGTCATCGACGGTATCGTAGCAAAATATCTTTCCCTTCAAGAACAAGGTCTCTACACACCTGAGGTGGCGGCAAAGACCGCAGAAAAGATGGCCGAGACGCTCAAGGTCCCCGTCCCATTCCGTACGTACACTGCCGCGGACATCGCGGTGGACGCGGACACCTCGTACGCGCGCATGCTCACGTACCGCCGTGACCTGCAGGTATCACTCGCACCGCTTCTGAGGAATACACAACCCGAATACGAAATATTTGCGTACTACGTTAGTACGAAGGATAAAAAGAATCTTGGGAAGTTACAGCGAGCGGCGCAAAATTACCGGGAAGCGGCGAGTTCGACCGCCCGCGTCACCGTGCCGAAAGATGCACTTGCCCAT
The DNA here is from genome assembly GCA_964592945.1 of uncultured Candidatus Saccharibacteria bacterium. GTDB lineage: Bacteria > Patescibacteriota > Minisyncoccia > Phycocordibacterales > UBA2100 > UBA10103. The sequence continues at coordinate 7,431 of CAZQGK010000006.1, read as the reverse complement.
CATCTCGGCATTCTCAACTCAATGGAAGAATTCGCGGCGACACTCGACGCGCTGGTCGCGAATGCCGATGATCCGTTCGCTTCGGCGGTACTCCTGCGCACCTACAATCAAGGAGAGGCCGACGTGCTTACGTCCTTTGCAGTCCTCGCAAAATACTACCGAGAGAAAAAATCATGAAAAATATCTCCCGTATCATTCTTGCTCTCTTTCTCTTCTCCCCGGTCTTTGCGAGCGCGCAAACAATACCGCTCAGTGACAGCCTTGCCCTACAGCGCCAGGGGATCTTCGACTGTAACCAGAATGGCGCGTACGCGATGAGCGTCGGAGCGCTTGGTGCGACCGGCGGCGTCTATGTACCCGTTGCCGATGCGACGGTCGAACTCAATACGGGCGTCCTCGTCTACCAACAATGTGTGCTGCGCGAAGTAATCAACCGTATGCGTGAGGCCGCAACGGCGGGGACAGGCAGAAAAGCGGTGCTGGCGATACAGACCGGACGCGGCGGGAATCCGCAGTATGTGGTGAGGCAAGCCCAAGAGATGCTCACGGTCGTGGATGATCCGACTATGCTTGATTTCCTGAGAGGAAGCGCGCTCAAAGCTCTTGATCCTGCGCTCCAAACCCCGATCACGCGCGCACTCGTCCGCAACTACGAAACGAGAACGCGCGCACCGCAAAACACACTTACGTGTTTCTACAAGGACAGCCTCGCGGATGTGTACAGCGGACGACTGCCTCCAACAGCGAACATATGGGATGCGGTCCGCGCAGCCGGTACTCCTAATTGTGTTCCCAGTCTTGCCTTTTATTCTTCAGAAGAATTGGCCGGCAGCCGCATAGCCCGTGCGGAACAGTACCAGCAGGATCAGTGGAACTGGGGCCGCGGCTATTATTCAATGACTGACAGCAACGGCAATATAATCACGCCTGCAGTAAACGTGCAGGAGTCGTTCCAGACCATTCTCGATTCTCCGGTGCGTCAGCAGGAGAGCGCCAACGACATCGGCCAAATGATCAACGCGCTCTACGCCGGCATGACGACGCAGATACTTTCCGACAGCAATGGTCTCGCCGGTCTCACCCGATCCATCGGCGGGCAGCCCCGATATATCGACCAGGTGGTGAAAGAGGCGTCGCAGGGTCTGCGCGAGGCCGTTACCAATGTCGCCATCCAAACCCTCGACTCGGCACGGAAAGTTGAGATCAAATATTTCCAAACGGTAAATGAGATCGGCGCGGTGCTTACGAGGGCGATACTGGGATTGAAGAGTGCTGAAAAACAGTGCTGGGACCTCATCATTTACCAGAGCGACAATCATCCGGAACGGCACGTTTGCTCGGGCCCGATTGCCGCTGACAACACCTGCATGTCGTTCGCGGGCGCATGCACGACAGACCCCACGACCGGCGAGCAGACCTGCCCGACGGGAGTACCCCTTAAGATCTCCACGTCGACCGCATTTTCGCAGTCGGTCATTTCCTCTCAGATCGCACCCATCGCGACAACCACGCTCGCACGCATCAGTGCGTCGCAAAAAGCGCTCGCCCTCATCGCACAACTGATCGACAGTGTGACGGGGGCATCACTCGATGCGCAACACCTCGCAGTCATTCAGTTTAATAATCTCGTCGCGCAGAAGCTGGTACACATCCCGCCGGATCTCGACGGGCCGAATGGCGTCATCAAACAATTGGAAAGTGTGCAGGCGTTGATGCTCGACGAAAACACCGGGCTCGTCGCGACGACCATAAAGCTGTGGGCGGACTCAGAGCCGCTCTCGCCGGGCAAGGGATGGTGCAATGTGAACAAACCGGCGGTGCTCGAAGCGTGGAAGAAGTGCTGGGATAAAAATAATCCGGTCGCGTCCGCCTGCCCTACACCATGAGTATGAACACAAAGAAATGCCCGTCGGCGTTGAAAGGGGTATTGTTAGGACTGATCCTCGTCGCAACACTCGCGGGTCCGTTTTCAAAGGCATTTGCGGTGGTGGACGTTTCAAATTTCAACAAAGTTTTCATTGGAGGTAAAAATCTGTACGCCGATCCCGCCACAGGCGCGCTCTACGACGCGACCGGCAACGCTGTGCAGGGCGATGGTTCAGGGACACTCCAAGAGACCACGCAAACCGAGACCGGAAAAGAGGCCGTGTCCGCCGCTACGGCCTGCAACGGATTCTGGAATTATTGGTCCAGCCCGATCAGCTGCACAGGCAGGATGATCGGAGTTATCGTCGCGAGCATGCTTATTGCCGTCACATCATGGCTTCTTGAGATATCGGGACTTCTTTTCAACTGGACCTTGAATTACACGGTCGTCGAGTTCGGTAACTTTTTTACCGGAGGCGTCAAACAGGGTGTTGAGATCGGGTGGACCGTATTCCGCGATATCGCGAATATCCTCATCATCGGTATATTCACCTTCGTTGCTATTTCCATCATCCTCGGGCTCAAAGAATTTGGTCAGAAGAAGATGATTGCGAACGTTCTTATCATCGCCGTACTCATTAATTTCAGTTTACTCTTTACGAAGATGATCGTTGACGCATCGAATTTCACGGCGAAGCAGTTATATGACGCTACAAATATCGGGGGGCAGAACGTGCAAAATGCCCAGGTGGCGAACATCGGAGCGACGTTGGGGAAAGACGATGTTTCGTATAAATTCACGGATGCGGGCGTAGCCGGTGCATTTATCGGCCTCATGGGAGTGACGAGTGGGGCACAAACATTCAAGACGCTGGACGCCGGAGCGGATGCACTGAATAACGGCTGGATGGCATTTTTGCACGGCCTTTTCTCGGCAACGCTCTTCCTCGCAGCCGCGCTTGTACTTTTATACGGGTCTTTCCTCCTTATCTCCCGCGCAATTCTCATCATTTTCCTCATGATTACCGCGTCCGCCGCTTTTGCCTCCTACCTGATCCCCGCATGGGCGGGAAGCAGCTACGGCTGGAAAACGTGGTGGAGTTCGCTCCTCAAGGTTGCCGTCTTTGCGCCGCTCCTTATGCTGTTTCTGTGGATTACCATATCCATGGCCAAGGCAATGCGTCCGCACGGAGGGACGCTCGGCGGGCTTTTGAGTGAGCCGACAAAAGCGGTTAACCTAGAATCCCTTTTCATATACATCGTAGTGCTCGGCATGCTCTTTTTCTCATTCAAGCTCTCGAGTGCATTCGCAAGCAGAATCGGCGGATTCAGTGTGGCTTCGATGATACCGGGGATAGGACTCGGAATCAGTGCGTCGCTTGCGGGTCTTGCTGGACGCAACTTCCTCGGTTGGGGAGCAAGGGCCGCCCGAGACACCATGAGAGCCCGAGGTTGGACTGGTAGAGAAGGGAACGAGGGGTTGATTGGTGGGGTGAGACGCCAAGCTACGATTGCTGCCAATCGGCTAGCGAGAGCTTCATACAATCCGCTCAAGCCAAAACTCGCAGCGACGGCTGCGACGGCCTTGGGAGTGCCGAAGATGTTTATGGGCAAGGACGCCATCGGTGCACAAAGCTTTGAAGACAAGATGAAGCAGAAAGCAAAAACAGCGGACGATCTCGCGCGACAAATCGCTCCGCCAGAAGCAACGCGCCGAGCAGAAGAGCAGCGAGCCGCAGCCCAAGTGGTAGAGGAACGACGTCGGCACCGCGAATTGATGCACCAAGCCGTCACACAAACTGAGACGCTGCGGAATGCATTCCAACAGCAACAACAACCACAAGCAGAACAGAGAGCGCGTCAAAACCAACCTGATCGACAGGACATAGAACAACGAGTCCAGGCGCATCAGGAAGCGATTACTCGGGCTGAAAATGAAAAGTCGACCGCTCAAACACGTCAAGAAAGTGAGATGCGCGAAGCACACAATGATATCGAGCGGGCAGCCACTCAGGCAAGACATCAGGCTGAACTGAACACGATAGACGAAAGAGCGCGTGGTCATCGTGAGGATTTGACGGCTGCGCAGACAGAGCTCACCGCGCTCAATGCGGCGGCAACAAGGCTCGCTACTCAAGAAGTCGAGGCGGCGCAACAGATGCAAGACTTTAACAGAACGATTGAGGAGGGGACTGACGCTTTACGACAATACGACCGGGAGACGGAACGGCAGGCCAGAGAAGCGCGTCACGAGCCCGAAAGAGAGAGGGCGCAAGAACTACTCTGGGATCCGCGAGCAGCTGACGACGTGAGTGGGGCTGTTCGAAACCACGAACGTGACGAAAACCTAAAAAGTCTGCGTAACATACTGGCAGAGGGACAACCACAACAACAGCCGCCGCAAGCGGGTGGAAACGTCCCTCATTGAACCGAATATGTCATCACCCGCTGATATCCAGAGAATGCTCAAAGAACGATTCGCGCAACTGCCGAAAGTCGTGCAAGACGCAATTATGTCGGCGGATGTGGAGAAGCGCATGCGTGAACTTGCCGACACCCACAAACTACACATTGACCAATGGCAGTCTCTTGAAAACGAGGTAATGCTAACTCTTCTCGGAGCGCAACCGATAGACGACCTCGAAAAGAATATAAAAAACGAAGTTAAGGTCTCAGTTGATATCGCAAAGTCACTCGCAGCAGACATCTCAAAAATCGTATTTGAGCCGATACGCGAAGAGCTTGAGCGTGAGCTGGAACATCCCGACGCAAAGACTGCTGAAGTCAGTAACGTCGAGGCGGCGCGGACGCAGATACTCGGTGGCGGCGCGGCTCCCGCGCCCACGGTGTTACCTGCGACTCCCCCCGCCGCTCCACCGATGGGAAAGATAGAGCGTGCCCCTGTATCCGAATCATACAAAGCTGGGGAAACAAGCATCGCAAGGAAATCTGTCCATGACGACCCGTATCGCGAGCCGCCGGCGTGAACAACGCAGAGGTTGACCTCTCTGCACTGATATACTAGAGCCATGCAGTTCCAGGTACCGCAGTTTATAGAAGTGGAAGACAAAATATTTGGCCCGCTGACCTTCAAACAATTCATTTATGTGGGAGGCGGTCTCGGCGCCTCGTACATCATGTGGCGCATACTGCCTATATACGTCGCAGGCCCCTTGATAGCGGCCATCGGAGGGCTTGCCGCGGGCCTCGCGTTCTTCCAGCTCAACGGCCGGCCATTCATCGTCGGCCTTGAGAACGGCTTTTTCTTCCTCATCCGGAGCAAGCTCTATTTGTGGAACAATGCCCGCAAAAAGAGCGCCAAGGCACCGGCGGCTGTGGCGCTCACGGGAAGACACGCTGAGATCTACGTGCCCAAGCTCTCCGAGAGCAAGCTGCACGAGCTTTCGTGGAGCTTGGATATCAAGGAGCGTATCGCGGCCGGGGTAGCGACTGAAGACGAACGGCAGGTGGTACGAACGAGAGAAAATATCGTGGCCCCGGTACGCACCGCGCAGGAAGCGCGCATTCAATAATATGCCGACCCAAGCGACGGATAAGGGGCCGCGCGCAAGCGCACGATCAACGCAGGAATTCCTGCCGGTCTCGGAGGTGCGCGACGGTGTCGTCGTCCTCAAGGACGGGGGTTTGCGTGCAATTCTCCTTGCTTCGTCCCTCAACTTCGCCCTCAAATCGGAGGATGAGCAGACGGCTTTCATCATGCAATTCCAAAATTTCCTCAACTCGCTCGACTTTTCCGTGCAAATATTCGTGCAGTCGCGCATGCTCGACATCCGTCCGTACGTCGCGACTCTCGAAGCCGCCTACAAGGAGCAACTCGACGACCTTATGCGCATTCAGATACGCGAGTACATACAATTCGTGAAGAGTTTCACCGAAGCCGCGAATATCATGACAAAGAATTTCTTCCTTGCGGTGCCCTATTCTCCCTCGGTGGCCATCGGGAAATCGGGCATTCTCTCAATGCTTCCGTTCGGAAAGAAAAAGACGAACACCGAGGAGGCGAACAAGACGTTCGAAGAGCAGGTCACACAACTTGAGCAGCGGGTCTCTATCGTGCAGCAGGGTCTCGTGCGCACAGGGGTCCGCACCGTACAGCTCGGCACCGAAGAAGCGATCGAGCTTCTCTACAAGATGTTCAATCCCGGAGAAGAGGGCAAACCCATGCCGCTGCAAAAATAGCAAGAACAATAGTATGGCGCTCTTAGATATATTCACAAAAAAGAAATCCGAAGATGGCCCGAACGTGCTGCCAGTCCTGCCGGAAGAGATCTACAAATCGGGTATCTTGGATCTCCAGGATGTCATCGCGCCGCACGCGCTGCGCGTCAATTCTCGCGAGCTTGATCTGGGAGAGAAGATCGCCCGCACGTTCTTCGTCATCTCGTACCCGCGGTTTTTGACGACGGGCTGGTTCGCTCCAATCATCAACATGGATAAAGTAATCGACATTTCCATCTTCATCCATCCGATGGATACGAATGAAATGTTGCGCAAATTCCAGAAAAAGGTAGCCGAGGTGCAGAGCCAGATATCGACGCGTGAACAGAAGGGAATGGTGCGCGACCCTATGCTCGACACGGCGTACGCAGACCTCGAACAGCTGCGTGATTCTCTGCAACAGGCGCAGGAGCGTATCTTCGAGGTCGGGCTGTACCTCACTATCTACGGCAGTACCCGGGAAGAGATCGACAAAGTTGAGACAGAGGTGCGCTCAATTCTCGAATCCCGCCTTGTCTACATCCGCCCGGCGCTCTTCCAGCAAGAGCAAGGGTTCCGAAGCGTGCTTCCGCTCGCGACCGACGAGATAAACGTGCACACGAAACTCAATTCGGCGCCGCTTTCGTCGATATTCCCTTTCATCTCCTTCGACCTCACTTCGGACCGCGGCATCCTCTACGGCATCAACCGCCATAACTCGTCGCTCATTCTTTTCGATCGATTCTCGCTCGAGAACTATAATTCCGTGACCTTCGCAAAATCCGGCGCCGGCAAATCCTACACGACCAAGCTGGAGATCCTCCGGAGCCTCATGTTCGACACCGAAGTCATCGTCATAGACCCAGAGCGCGAGTACGAATACCTCGCCGAGACAGTGGGTGGGCGCTATTTCAATATCTCACTCTCATCAGAACACCACATCAATCCATTTGACCTCGCCATACCGCGTGAAGATGAGAACCCGTCCGATGTTCTGCGCAACAACATCATCACGCTTGTCGGACTCTTCCGCATCATGCTCGGAGGACTCACGCCCGAAGAGGACGCCGTCATCGACCGCGCTATCACGGAGACCTACGCGCTCAAAGACATTACTGCCGACGCAAATTTCGCGCTCGTCGAGCCGCCGCTCCTCTCCGACTTTGAGCTCGTGCTCTCCGGTATGGAGGGAAGCGAGTCGCTGGTCGCTCGATTGTCAAAATACACGAAGGGCACGTGGGCCGGATTCATGAACCGCCCGACCAATGTCGACATGAATAAGAAGCTTATCGTCTTTTCCGTGCGTGACATGGAAGACGACCTCAAGCCCGTTGCGATGTACATCAT
>CAZQGK010000005.1:347-15625 GCA_964592945.1 uncultured Candidatus Saccharibacteria bacterium | reverse complement strand
CAATATGGACGCGTTGTTGATGAGGAAGCCGCCGCCTGTCGCCAGATTCACATTGCCGCCCGCGAGCGTGATGCCGCCCGAGAATGTCGAGGTCGCGCTGTTGCCCACGATGGAGGTCGTCGCCGTGCCGCCGATAGAGAGCGTGCCGATGCTGTTGAGCGAAGTGAACGTGCCCGCACCGGCGGTGAGCGCGTTCGTGCCGATGTTAATCGCACCGAAGCCCGAGCCGATGGAACCCGAAGTGAGCGCGCCGACCGTTGTGAGTGACGATTGGCCGACGTACGAGGAGGAAATATCAATTGCATCGGCGGTCACGGAAATACGGTTGGTGGTGCCGACGGTGTTAATGGTATTACCCGTTTTTGTGAGACCATCGCCCGCGGTCGTTTCCGCAGAGCCCGAGAATTGCGTGAAGGTGAGCGAGGTCGTGTCGAGTGTGATGGGGTTTGCAGTGATGAGCGACCAGCCGGTATTCGTATTCGCCGTTCCTTCAGTGACGAACGCATACATGCCGGAGACAACTTCCGAATTTTCATTCGCGTCGGTCGAGCGGCTCCACGCGCCCGCGGCTACGGTGTAGATGCCGTTTTGCGAGGCGGTGCTCTGCCCCATGACGAACACACGGTCGCCCGCGATGGCCGAGACGCCGTCTATTGTCTGCGTACCGGAGAGTGTGATGTTCGACGTCGTCGCAACGCGCACCGAGGCTTTGACGCTGAGCCCTTGCGCGATGGCGTCGACGTAGGCTTTCGTCGCCGCCTCCTGCGCGGAAGTCGGGTCGGCGAGGCCGGTAATTTTCTTTGAGCCCATCGCAAGATTGCCGGAGAGCGTCGTAGTCGCGGCGGTAAGCGTTCCGACGACGGTAAGGCCGGTGCTGAAAGTTCCCGAGCCGCTTATCGAGAGGTCGCCCGTGCCGTTGATGGCGGAGCCCACGATGGACGAGAAAGTGGCGACGCCGCCAGTGATGGATGAGGCGCCGATGTTGATGTTTCCGAAGCCCACGCCGAGCGAGCCGGAGGTAAGTGCGCCGACGGTCGTGATGGAGGTCTGGCCCACGTAGGTGGAGGCGATGTCTATGGAATCCGCATTTGCCGTGATGCGATTCGCGGTGCCGACAACATCGAGCGTGTTGCCGCTTTTTGTGAGGCCGGTTCCGGCGGTAATCTGACCTGCGCCGGAAAACTGGGTGAAGGCGAGGAGTGAAGTACCGAGCGTGATGGCACCCGTCGTCGTGAGTACCCATCCGGAATTCGCATTGAGCGTGCCTTCGGTGATGAAGGTGAACATGCCGGACGTCACCTCGGAATTGGTGTCGGCGTCGGTCGAGCGGCTCCATGCGCCCGAGGCGACGACGTAGATACCGTTCTTCGTCTGGTCGGTCTGGTCTTTCACGAGCACTCTGTCGCCTGCGACGAGAGAGACGCCGTCTATTGTTTGTTCGCCGGAAATCGTGATGTTTGCGGTCGTCCCGGCGCGCACCGAATCTTTCAAACTGAGTCCTTGCGCGACCGAGTCCACATAGACTTTGTTGGCGGCGTCCTGGTCGGAAGACGGACTCCCGAGTCCCGTGATTTTCTTGCCGCTCATGGCCACATCGCCCGAGAAAGTGCTCGTCGCCGCGGTCAAGAGTCCGGAGACTGCAAGCGTACTGCCGAACGTGCCGGCGCCGGTGAGGGAGAACGTGCCTCCGACGGAGGCGTTGTTGGTGACGGAGAGACCCGTGCCCACCCCGGCGGCGGTGAGTGCGCCGTCGGCCTGAAGCGACGAGTACAGGCGCGCTGCCCCCGTGAGTTGGAAAGTGGATGAGGCGGCGAGCGCGCCGGTCAGGCCCAGGGTGCCTGCGACTGTGGTGTTGCCCGTTCCGTGAGCGACGAGAAAATTACTTCCGCCGACTGTGAAATTCGCATTGGTCACATCAAGACCGTTGGTGGCATCCACGTTGCCCGCGAATGTCACCTGCCCCGTACCCGTCTGATTGACGGGGCCGGTCGCCGAGATGGTGAGCGCGCTTCCGCCGGAAACAGTGAGGTCGCCGGAAATTTTGGTGGCGACACCGACGTCGAAGCCGACGGTCGGAGATGCGGTGCCGATGCCGATGCGTCCGTTCTGCAGGACATTGAGATAATTCGAGCCGATAGAAAAGCCGCCCGCAAATGTGGACGTCGCCGTTGTGGAAGTGGCGACGATGTAATTGACGGTCGGCGAAGTGGAAGCGGCAAGCGCACCCGTGCCGCCCGCGGAATAGATCCAGCCTTGCCCGAACGTAGCAGCACCCGTGCCGCCGTTAGCGACCGGGAGTGTGCCCGTGACCCCTGTGGTAAGTGGAAGCCCGGTCGCGTTGGTGAGCGTGACCGATGTTGGCGTACCGAGAACCGGAGTGACGAAGGTCGGGCTCGTGGCACGCACGACATCGCCCGTGCCCGTCCAGGTGAAAAGCGAGGAGGTGGCGATGGAGGCCGCATCTCCGGTTGCGCCGGTGATGTTGCCGAGTACTGAGTTGGCTGCGACCTGAGCGAGGTTCGCAAACGGTAGGTCGCCCGTGATGGCATCGGTGTCAGAGAGGTCGAGCGCGCCCCAGGCGTAGGTGGAGGCGCCCGTAACGCGCAGTACCTGGCCTCCCGTGGAGGAGTCGGATATGGCGGTGAAGGCGCTCGTACCGTTGCCCTGCAGGAGGCCGGTGAGTGTGGAGGCACCGGTGCCACCGTTGGCGACTGAGAGATCGGTCGTGATGGTGAGCGTGCCTGCCGAGAGGACGCCGATGGTGCCGTTCGTCGAGTAGAGATTCGTTGACGATGCGGTCGTGCTAAACAGGCTCGTGCTTGTCGCACCTATGAAGGTTGCGCCCGTCGCAAAAAGATTCGTCGAAGTCGAGTTGGTGATATTTGAATTCGTCGCGAAGAAGTTTGTCGAGGTCGCGTTGGTCGTCGTCGCGTTGGTGTAGGTGAGGTTTGTGCCCGAGATAGTAGTCGCGACGAGGTCAGTAATCGTCGCGGCGGTGGCGGTCAAGGTCGCGATGATGCTCGTGGTGAAATTGGAGAGGGTCGAGAAGAGATTCGTCGAGGTGGCGTTGGTGGTGGAGGCGTTCTGCGCAAATAGATTTGTCGAGGTCGCGTTTGTCGCGACGAGGTTGGTGCTGAACTGGTTCGTGGTGGTCGCATTCGTGCCGGTCGCGTTCACGAAGGTGAGATTGGTCGTCGAAGCTGTTACCGCTGAGAGATTGGAGATGTATGCATTCGTCGAGGTGGCGTTCGTTGTGGATGCGTTCGTTGCGAAGAAATTTGTAGTCGTCGCGTTGGTAAAGGTCGCGTTGACGGCGGTCAAGGGCGTACCGGTGAAATTGACGGCTCCCGTCACGGTGAGGTCACCGTTTACGGTCGTCGTGGCAAGCGAGGTATCGCCCAAGACGGAGAGCGAATCCGCGTTGGAGATGCTAGCGCTCGTAATGGAGCCGCCGGTGATGGTGGGATCGGTGAGGTCGAGCTTGTCGAGGTGCTCGATACGGCCGACGCTCGCGGCAGCGGCGTACACATTGGTGACGTTGGTGGTCTGGGCCACCGAAGAGGTGAAGAGTTGCGAGGAGAGTTTGGCGTCCAACGCGGCAATCTTCCTGTCGAGGATTTCCTCGGTGATGCCGCCGACCGAGACGAGTCGCGTCGTCTCTACGACGCGTTCGATGACCGGGTTGTTGATTATATTTTGTGTTACCGGTCCGCTTGGCCGTTGCGTGGTCGCAACAGCACGAATGTCACCTCCCGTACCGTTCGCATTTGTGTACGGAACGACCTCGACCGCGACAGAACCATTCGTTGATCGTGCGGCTATCCCGCGCGGTCGGACGAGATCAAGCGGGAACGCGGCCGCATATATGAGATCGTTCACACGTGTATTCACTGCGCGAGCGAGCGAGGCGAAAACATTCGGAACGCCGTTCATGACCGCGGTTTGCACGGAATCCACCACAGCTCCCGGGTTTGCCGCGGCAAGAGCAACCTGCGACTGCGCGCGGGCGGCAAGGGTTTCGAATCCTCCGCCCGTCGCGCCGTAATACGAATCGATCACGGCATTCACGTTGTCGCGCACAGAATCTGCGGCGAACCGTGCATACGATGCGTCAACAGCGGCGTAGGTCCCGAAGGTGAGCATCAAGGCGGTGGTGAGTGCGACGACCTTATGGAAAAATTCCATTACCGGTGTCAACGTGTATGAAGGTACATGCGCACCTACCTGCGCAGGCAGTGTCTGAAACGCGGCGTGAGCAAGCCCGCCGGGCGCGTTGAGAAGTTGTTTCGTTTGTCCCGCGACCGCAGCCGCCATTTTATTTTTTATCTCATCGGACCGTCCCGAAATGACGCCGGAGACATGTGGGGCCTTCTTCGACGCGACCGCTGAAAACGTGGCCGCTTTTACCGGCGGATACGCCGCAGGGACCGGCGGGGTGTTCGCGCCGGGACGAGGTATGTTTTGGCCGTGATATTCATGAGCACGCTCGCGAGAGAGGGATTCTTTGTGCTGGCTTTTTGCCCATTCTTGAGTAACGAGAAAATTCGCAAAAGAGGCGTGGTCGACATACCAGTTCTTTCCGATACGGCGCCCAGCGACCCTTCCGTCCCTGCAAAGGCGCGCAATGTAGTCGCGCGTGAGGTCAGAGGATGAGGCCGCATCAGCTGCGGAGATATAACGTTTGCCGTCGAAGAAAATTTCATCACTCATGGCTTAAAATTTTTCACAGAGCGAAGTGCGGACGCCCGATATATCTAGTATTTTACTAGAGATTCTGGATATCCTGTGGACATCGCGTGGAGAAATATGGGGATAGTGGTGCGCGAAGATATTTTTGAGCCATCCGGGACGAAAGATGCAAGAGAGTCGGGCTGAATGCGTGACAAGACACGAAAACCCTATGATCGGTCTCTCGTGCCCGAAGAAGTGCTTTCTGGCACGTGATTCCCATCCTTAGAAAAGCACGCAATTCTTCGTTTTTCTGCTCAAAGCGGCCGACGGTAACTCAATGAAGTTACATCGTCCAAAAAAGCCGTTTGCAATTACTCAGGTAATATCGGATTACCGAGATACGTATTTACTATTTGTATTACGGTTACTTCCTGCTCTGCCTTAAGTTTCCGGCACCGCCCAAAGGAACTGCAACGGCATTCCGAGATAATTAATGCGTGGCAGACCCTTCACCAGCCCCTTTTGTATACAAGCTCAGTTGAAAGGAGGCGATTCAAGAGATCGCCGGCCTGACGAAGCGCCTCTACCGCACTTGCGGTGAGTGTATTTCTTTGCGTGACGGAAGCGCCACGAATGACGTTGGTCCCGTATATTGAACTATCCTTAAGGGTGGCGAATCCAAAAGAAAGTACTATCACTATCGTCAGCGCCGCAGCGGCTAGCTTCCCAATTGTCCCGTAATATATAGTCTTTCCGTGTGCACTGCCTCCCGATTTGACATGGTTGACATGCCTAACGTGGTGTAATATTTCCCTCTCCGGAAGAACACGAATTGGTACTGTGTACTCTCGATCGAACTCCCCTTCTGGTGGCTCACTTTTCTCGGTATTTTGCGCTACTAACTCTTGCTCTTGCTTATCAAAGACTGGCAGAAGGTCGCCTGTGTCTCTCGTATAGGTCAGAAACGGCCCTGCGCCGGCGTAGGAGTCTTGAGGGACGTCTTTGACCGGAAACGGGCCACTTCTTGTGACCCCAACGGACTGGGCCTGTACGGCCCCCAGAAGGCCGTCCTTCTCCCGCTTATGCGCGAGGATTCCATCCCTGTCTACGTACCATCGATTCCCTACCTGGCGCGAAATAATGGCGCCGGAGCGGGCAAGTTGACCTACATAATCCTGGTGATATCCGGTTATTTTCGCCGCGCGGGCCGCTGAAATATGATCCTTACCGTCGAAAGATACCAGAGACTCAACGTCGACAGGCTGACTCTGCTCGGGCTGCTGCGGAACGTAGGCACCGGCGTTGTCTTTGTACCCCTGAAGAGAGGGCATGGAGATATACCACAAACCTCCGACGCGCTGCGCATCGACGAGTCTCTTTCGGGCCAACTGTCCGATGTAGTCCTGGGCGTAGCCGCTCAACTCCGATGCTCGTCTGGACGATATGTACTCTTTTCCCTCCAGCCACATGGTGTCTGACATCCGATAAGTGTACCTCGGATTACCGACCTCGTCTCTTGAAAGTGTGGATATGTGCTGTGCGAAACCGCCGTGAGGCGTCCGAAGGTGACCCCGCCCGAAGAGGGCGCCCGTAGGGGCCGAATGTCGGCTACTGCCGATATGAGGCGGGTCAGGCACGCACAAGCTTGTGCGGGCCACGGATACGAGGAGTTTCGGGCACGAACGAGCACGTTCGGGCCATGTTTAGAACTACCCTATTTTGCGGCTCAAAAGCGCTCGTAGCACCTCAGGGTCCCCTGCACCCTTCAGTGCTTTCATACATTGCCCAACGAGATATTCGAGTGCAGCGGCCTTCCCTGCCTTAAAATCACTCACCACAGAGGCGTTTTTGGCGAGTACGTCGTCTACCACACCTTCAATATCGGCTGCTGAGACCTCAAATAAACCCCTCTCCTCGGTGATAGCAGCCGGATCCCTCCCCGTCCTGATCGACTCCGCTAGTAAATCCTTTGCTGCTCGTGAAGAGATTTTCTTGCTCGCGACCATGTCAACGATTTTAATGAAATCTTCTGCCGAGATATTGATTTTAGATTGATATCCTGTATCTCGTTTCTCGACATCTCGGATTAATTTAACCAAATCATTCGCGATGTAGTTACTTGCGACAAGCATGCGCTCCTTGCCGCCTCCTGACCGGCCTATAACCTCCTCGAAGAAGCTGCCGAGCACCGGCTCTTGGACGTACAGCTGTGCATCGTCGCCTTTAATACCGAGGGCTAGATATCGATTCCGGCGTTCCCAAGGGAGTTCTGGCATCGACGCGCTCAAAGATTCTTTGCTCAATGCGGGAACTTCCGACAACTTCAACGACGGAAGATCCGGGTCAGGGAAGTAGCGATAATCAGCGCTCCCCTCCTTAATCCTTTGCGGGAATGTCGCCTGCCTCCCCTCATCCCATCCGCGAGTTTCTTGAACGACCGGCTCGCCTTTTTGGAGCGCTGCCTCCTGACGCTTGATCTCATACTCGACGGCGCGCTCCATCGCGCGGAATGAATTGAGATTTTTTATCTCTACTTTGGTTCCCCGCTCTCCGGATTTTGACACGGAAATGTTGGCCTCAACGCGCATTTGCCCCTTCTCCATGTTGGCGTCACTGGCACCCAGCGTACGGAGGAGAATCTGCAGCTCGCGCGCGAAATCGCCCGCCTGCTTCGAACTCTTGATGACGGGTTCGGTCACGAGCTCCATCAACGGCACTCCGGCGCGGTTGTAATCGATGGTCGTCCCAGTCCCCTCTGCATGCATAGAGCTCGCCGTATCCTCCTCGAGATGCACACGCGTTATTGCGACACCGTTCAGTGCCCCACCGGAGACGAGCGGGTATGCGTACTGGCTCAGCTGATACCCTTTCGGAAGATCGGGATAAAAATAATTCTTCCTATCGAATTCCGTGTAGTCGGCAAGGTCCGCACGGAGGGCAAGTCCTACGCGCAATACGAGGCGCACCGCTTCCCCGTTTATGACCGGCAGCGTGCCGGGATGCGCCATGCATACGGGGCAGACGTTGACATTGGGTTCTGTCGCATCTGCATCGTTCTTGGAGCGGCAAAACATCTTGGTGCGAGTCTTGAGCTCCGCGTGTATCTCCAGACCGATTGTGGGCTCGTATATCGCCATATAAGCCCACTCTACCACCCAATAGCCTCGCCCCCAAAAGCCTGCGCCCAGCCCAAAAACAAAAGAAGCTCCTGCGGCAGGTATGCCCTTGAGAAGGCCTTGCGCAGCGCGACTGGCGCGATCAGAGCAAAAATTCAGCAGAATTTTATGTGTGCCTTTTGAGAGGGTGTACCTGCCACGGGAGCTTCCACACACAAACACCACCATCTCGCACAGTCGAGAACCCGAGGCGATATAGAAAATAAGCCCATCTCGGCTTCCGAGATTATTTATCGGTGGCAATTTGCCACTCTCCGCTCGCGAGAAGGGGCTCCGCTTTCTTAAATTTCATCTCACGTCGCTCGGTACCATTTGTGATGACTACCCTGTCATTCCGGCCATGCTCGGTCTTCGAGACTACCCCGGTGGGGGCCGTTATCGTCCGTACCGCTTTGTGGATAACTCCGGCTTCTTTGGAAGTCGTACCCGGACCTACCCCCGTCGTAGTTCCTAGATTCGGCAAAACATTGGCAGCCTGCGCGAGGTACGAATTCTCCATTGTCTGGAAAAGCTTGAGTCCTTCTTTTTTGTATTCGACAAGCGGGTCACGTTGACCATACGCGCGAAGGTTCACCGAATTGCGGAGGTATTCCATCGCCTCCAAGTGTTCTACCCAAAGGAAATCAGTAGTCTGCAAAAGGAACCGCCGCACCACTGCGTGGAACGAATCTCCCAATTCTTTTTTCTTCGACTCGATCACCTCCGCGAACCCTTCGCTCGATTCGGCGATGCGTGCGATCTCTGTGTCTATCGCCGCGTTGTCACCCGTGAGGAGTACGTTCCGGCGCGCATATACGCTTTGACGCTGGATATTCAGAACGTCGTCATACGAGAGTACGTGCTTGCGCGCATCAAAGTTCAATTCCTCGATACGTGTCTGAGCTTTTTCGAGCGCCCGCGTGATCATTGAATTATAAATAGGCTCGTCCTCGGGGATCTTGAACGTACCCATAACCTTCTTGATGACGTCGGATGCGAACACGCGCATGAGCGAGTCCTCGAGCGAGACGAAGAACTGCGTCTCCCCCGGGTCTCCCTGCCGGCCGCTTCTGCCGCGGAGCTGGTTGTCGATGCGCCTGGCTTCGTGCCGCTCCGTACCTAAGACAAAAAGCCCGCCGAGTTTCTTCACTTCCTCATACGCCTCGTCCGAGCCGGGATTTCCTCCAAGCTTGATGTCGACGCCGCGGCCCGCCATGTTGGTCGCGATGACGACGCCACCCCTCTTCCCCGCCTGCGCGATGATCTCCCCTTCCCGTTCGTGGTTCTTCGCGTTCAATATTTCGTGCGGTATCCCCTCCTGTTTGAAGTGCGCCGAGAGTATTTCGTTCTTCTCGACGGACACCGTGCCCACCAGGACCGGCTGGCCTTTCTCGTGCAATTCGCGCACGTGACGCGCGATGGCTTTGTACTTCCCTGATTCGGTCTGGAAGATGAGGTCTTCGTGATCTTTTCGTGCGGCAGGTTTATTGGTCGGCACGACGACCGTATTGAGCCCGTAGACCTTGTAGAACTCTTCGGAAGAGGTCACCGCCGTACCTGTCATCCCGGCCAATTTGCCGTAAAGACGGAAGTAGTTTTGGAACGTGATGGAGGCAAATGTGCGCGATTCCTGCTGCATCTCTACCCCCTCTTTGGATTCGATAGCCTGGTGCAGGCCTTCGGACCATCTCCGCCCGGGCTGCAGACGGCCGGTAAACTCGTCAACAATGATGATCTGCCCGTCTTTCACCACATACTCCTTGTCCCGCTCAAAGAGCGCTTTAGCGCGCACGGCGGTCTCCAGATGGTGGACATACTTGATACCGGCGTCGGTGTAGATATTCTCGACGCCGAGCGCTTTCTGTGCCTTCTCAATGCCGCTGTCGGAGAGTTGTATCTGCTTATGTTTACGGTCTATCTCGTAATCCTCTTCGGGCACGAGAGAGGCCGCGATCTCTGTGAAGCGCCCGTAGAGTGATTCCGCGTCAGAAACAGGCGCGGAGATAATGAGAGGAGTACGGGCCTCGTCAATGAGAATAGAGTCGATCTCATCAACAATAGCGAAGTGATACTCCCGCTGGCGCAAGACCGCGGGATTGTATTCCAGGTTGTCGCGTAGGTAATCAAATCCGAATTCATTATTGGTGCCGTATGTGATGTCGGCCGCATACGCCTCACGACGGGTACAGGGGCGAAGGAAGTCGTGCATGACCTTGAACGCACCGACTGCGTCCCGCTCCGCATCTTCTTGTGCGACGGCCTCGGGCGACACGTGCCCGGGGTCGTAGATGAATGAGGCCTCGTGATTGATGACTCCGACAGAAAGCCCGAGCGCGTAGTAGATCTCCCCCATCCAGACCGCATCGCGACGCGACAGATAATCGTTGACCGTGACAATGTGGACACCGCGCCCCGTGAGTCCGTTCAAATACGCCGGCAGCGTTGCGACCAGCGTCTTACCCTCACCGGTACGCATCTCCGCGATGTCCCCTTGGTGGAGTATCATCCCGCCCAACAGCTGTACATCAAAATGCCTCTGACCGAGGGTGCGACGGGATGCCTCACGCACGGCGGCAAATGCCTCGGGAGCGAGCTCATCGAGGCTTGCTCCCGCCGCGATGCGCTCTTTGAATTCAACGGTCTTCGCCTTAAGCTCCTCATCCGCGAGCGCTTTCATGCCCGCCTCAAGAGCGTTCGTGGCTGCAATAATAGGCTCGGCCGCCCGCAGTGCCGCAAGATTCTCATCCCCGAGAAGCCTTTTCCAGAATGACATTGGACAATCCTACATCAAATCGCCTCTCATTGCGATTACTCAATTGAAAACGACCCCGACGTAATGCCGGGGTCGTTTTCAAAGTCACTAGCGGGACTTCTTCGCCTTCTTTGCCTTTTTCTTGGCCTTCTTTTTCTTTGCCATATAAATATCGTGCTTGAGTGCTAAGTTCGACCCGCACTTACGCAGTAACGCGAAGATGCGATTACTGATTCATTATTGCACTCATGCGCACAAAAACATTTTTTCTCAACGATGAGTGTGGATAACTTTTCTTTTGCTCGCGATGAAAATATTTTTCGATACTCAGATAAAAACTTCAAAGAAATATTTCATGTCAGGCACAATGCGGAGGAACGAAACGCGGTTGACCGCTTTTTGTCCGTTTCCGCGATGCGGAAATTTCCGATGTGAGTGTAGCGAACAGGAAATAGGGCGAGCTGCTCGCACCCGTCCGAGACAGTCAGACACAATGCGGAGGACGGGTGCGAGCTCCAAAGTGAAAGTCTTTTATGAGTGCCGCCGCCCTCCGCACTATGCCCAACCGATTAAAGAGTACCACTGGGAGCAATGCACGCAACTCATAAATCAAAACACCCTCCTTTCGGACGGTGCTTTGACGACTTTCAATCTATAGAACCGCACATTCACACGAATGTGTGGCACTCACAGGACAATTTTATCATCGCCCATTCGGGATGGCAACTATTATTCGATCTTGAGTGTTCCTTTCTGTATCTGGTCGATAAACGGAGATACCTGTGCAGCGACCGCCGGAGAGAGTTTCGATGCCTCGACGAGAACCTCGACAGCTTTCGTGCTATCACCCATTCCATAGTATGCGGCCGCGAGCGTGAAGTACCCCTGCGCATTATCCGGATGCACCGCCACATACGCGCTCCAGATAGACGCTATCCTGTCATAGCGTTTGCGCTCCAGGTATGCGCCGGCGATACGCGGATCAGCCGCCTCACCTGTCGCGATGATAGGCGCAAGCAACTCTTCGGCACGCGCGTCATTTCCCGTACGGATCAAGGCCGCGGCGTAGAGAACGCGGGCCTGCGGGTTGTCGGTGTACAACTCGTAAGCGGTTTTGAGGTTTTGCATCATTCCGGCGATATCTCCGCGCGCCTGCGCGTTTTGTGCCATCTCATAAAGAATAGATTGTTTCGCCGGTGAAAGCTCGTGCGCGTGTAGAAGTGCCGTAGCACCCGCTGCATAGTTACCGGCGGCATTGTAGAGCAACCCCAAGAAGAGCGCCGGGCGTGCATCCAGGGGCGATGCCTCCTGTTGTTTCGTTATTTCCGCAATAGCGAGGTCGTAGAACTGCTGCTTGAGGCCAGGATCGACACCGGAGGCGGAAATGACCTTCGTCGTTACCTGCATGAGTTGCTCACGGGCCTCTTGCGTACCTACAGAATTCTTTGCGATTGCAGCTTTCATAAGCTCGAGATTTTTGCCGATTCCTCCCGCATTAGGAGTAATTGCCTGAATGAGAAGACGGTTCTGCGCAAGCGCCGCCGAATTGATCCAATATGCTGCGCCCCATACGAGCAAGACGGCGGTTATCGCGACGTAGGGCAAGGTAGCTACCGGTAACGGTTGCGTCCATACCCGGGCGGATCGCACGGATTCACTCTTG
Source organism: uncultured Candidatus Saccharibacteria bacterium (assembly GCA_964592945.1). Classification (GTDB taxonomy): domain Bacteria; phylum Patescibacteriota; class Minisyncoccia; order Phycocordibacterales; family UBA2100; genus UBA10103. The sequence continues at coordinate 3,384 of CAZQGK010000005.1, read as the reverse complement.
CGCCACGCTATATATGCAATGATGAGACCAAAAAGCATGTAACTCGTAACATTGTCGAATACGAAGAGATTATGGAAAAAATACGCCGAGAGGACCCCCGTCAAGATGCCGCTCTCAACGACCGTGAACGTTGCCACGTTCTCTGCGCCGCGCGCACGGTGCCACAATGCCGCGAGTGCAGCCCCGAAAATACTGAGATAGCCGAGTAGACCAAAGAATCCGCCCGCAACGAGCCAATCGAAGATAACGTTGTGTACCCGGTCGAACCATTGCTCCGCGGAATACATGCGCGGGTCGTAGTATTTGTCGAACACGACCGCATAATTCTCCTGCCCCCAACCCAAGAGCGGACGTTCTTTCACCCCCTCCCACGCCATTCCCCAATTGTAGAAACGGGCTTTGGTCGTGCTGTCCGATGTGGAGATGGTCGCAAGCCGCTGCAAGAAGCCGACATTCTGCACCCAAGCCGCATCACGCACCAGAAAAAATCCTCCCGAGAGTACAACGAGGCCTATGATGACACCGATAGCCGGACGGACGAGGTTGCGACCGGAACCACGCGCAAAAAACGTGATGAGCACCGCCGCGACAAAAACTCCTACGATGAGACCAAGAATGGTTCCGCGCGTCCCCGTCAGAAGAAGCACTAGACAATCAATGACGAGTATAGCGCCATACGAGAGGGAAAATCCGAGCCTCGAACCGGGTTTACTTTCCGCCCAGGCTTGCGCCCACAGGAGAGCGGCAATAAATACATGGAAGAGCATGTACGCGGCGAGGTAAATGGGATTACCGAACGTCGCGTCGAGACGGGAGAGCGAAGAGAATCCTTCCGTGAGGCTCGCGACGCCGAAGAGTTGAAGGAAACCGTACCCGGCGACGGCGATAGAAACCCCGAGCGCCGTCTTCCAAAAGGTGCGCCACAATTTCTCAGTGTTGAGCACCGAAGACGCGACGACGACGAGCGCGAAAAGGTGTGCAAGCGTCACCCAACCGTCCATGCGCTCGTAGTTGCTCCAAAAACTTTTGAACGGATACGCGCCGAGCGCATCGGCAAGTGCGATGATAGCCACAAATATCGCGAATGCGGCGAGTATCCACGAGCGGCGCGGACGGTACTTCGGATACACGAGCGCGAGCGCGAGCCATCCACCGGCTAGTATCTCGACGAGAATGCGGAACGCGAAGTTCTTGCCCGTGATGAACGGAAAGAAGAGTGATTGAGGGACCAGGAACGGAATGAGTGTGAGAAGAAATATGGAGGCAAGAACGGTCCACCTGAGTGTCTTTTCGAGTATCATGCGGACGATTATATCACTATCCACGCTTTCGTTTGAGGGCCTTCGGTACACGGCCGTGGTCGTCTTCGAGCCGGACGATATCATTTTCATCGAACGTCCCGTAGGCGACCTCCACGACGACCCCGCCTTTATTCGATGAAAGCCGGTGGACCTGCCCCTTGCCTACGCGGAACACTTCCCCTTTGCGTAGCGGTATCGTGAGCATCTCTTTGCCCTCGCGGACGGTCGCAGTCGCGTCGCCCTCCACAAGCAGCCACCACTCTTCCCGGTGATGGTGGTACTGGAGGCTCAACCGGCTCCTCGGTTTGATGTAGATTGTCTTGAGATTCCATTCACTTCCCTCATCCCATCCGTAATATTCTCCCCATGGACGGACAGTCTTCGAAGCAGGGCGGAGTGAATTGCTTATCATCCACGATGAGGATTGCACCTTGCCGCCGGCCCCTACATTGAAAACCATTTTGATGCCGAGCCCCTTGCACACCGCGACTTCGGGGACGTTTTCAGAAAATCTGTCACCGCCGTTCGCAAAAATGTCGGGGCGCACTTTGGCGAGCGTGCGAGAGACGCTTTTGTCGGTATCGCCTTTCTTGTGGTCGGTAAAGACGACCTTATCGACAAATGGTAGGTGCCGTATTATCTCGGCGCGTTCTTTTTGCGGCATGAAGGTAAATCCTTTTTTTGCGCGAAGCCAGTGGTCATTGTTCATGATGACGACAAGCTTGTCGCCGAGCTGCCGCGCTTCGCGGAACAAGCGTATATGCCCGATGTGCAAGGGGTCGAATCCTCCGGAAACGGCCACAACGCGGGGCTTCCTTTTCATGAGAGGTACTCTACCAGCGTGCGCGGCATTCGCCAATGGTCGCGCTACGGCTGGCTCACAGCGGCTGGACTCTGTCTAAACGGCGCCGCCGGCGTGCACGTCTTACCGCCGTAGAGGTACACGTTCTTCCCGAGCTGCCGCAGGCGGTAGAACGAAGGCAAAAGCATTCTGCCAAGATTGATATCGACATCGAAAATCTCGTCATCGCGCGCTGCGTTGCCGAAGCGCGCCATCGGCACGCAGCCGGGAACCGCCCGTTCGACCACGAGGATATCCGGCGGCGGCAGGGCCGCGACCATAGTTTCGTCCGAGTCACCAGTAACGACAATCGGACGAAATGCGATATCCTCCGGGAGCGCGCGCATGTGCCTACATGTTGAGCCGCAGGATGCGTCGGTAAAAAGTTCGTACGAAGCTTTATTCATCGGAAGCGTGAGCTCCCAGATGTACTCGTCGATACGGATACTTTGACCGCTATACTGTTTCTTGATGAAGTCGTACGCCGCATTATACGTCGTTGGAATAGAGAGTAACACCAACGTGTATACATACACCGCGAATCCGAGAAGTAGCAGGGCGCGCGACACGAAGCGCGCGGGCTGCTTACACGACGCGAGGAGGAAAAGAAGGAAGAAGCCGATTGGAGCGATGTGCCGGACATTGAGCGCAAGTCCTTGGTCGGCCCGAAACACAACCGAGACCGCAATCATATAGAGCACGCTATAAAGAGCGGCGAGTGAGAAAAGTGTTTTGTCGCGTATGCCGGCATACGCGACCGGTATGAGTGCTGCGAGAAGCAAGGGAAACGATTCGACCGCTTGACGCGCACCCACCATGAACGACTCAAATGCCGTAAGCGACGCCCGCACGCCCGCATCTGCCGAACCGGGGTCAAAAAATTGCATCACAAATC
>CAZQGK010000005.1:0-337 GCA_964592945.1 uncultured Candidatus Saccharibacteria bacterium | reverse complement strand
CCGGAAGCCTGTTCAACGATATTCCCCGCATTCAACGCAAAGAACCCCAAGAACACCGCCGCGCCAAGCGCAATCATTGCCGCAAGCCGCTTCCAGATCGCGGGCGTGCCCCAAAATACAAAAAGAAGTACCGGAATATTGACGAGAAAGAGACCGGCAAAAAGGAAATTGGACGCCGCCAGAAATGCCGTTATGACTGAAGTGAACGACAGCCATCCCAATTGACCCCTCTCCCGCTCTTCCGTTACTGCTCGATACAAGTAGATAAAAGAAACAACGATGAGGAGGAGCGACAGCATCCACATTTTGCCTGAGCGCACGAGAAGCGTCGTGAGTA
>CAZQGK010000004.1:0-19266 GCA_964592945.1 uncultured Candidatus Saccharibacteria bacterium | reverse complement strand
ATTTCAAATGAAAACTCCCTGAGGGAGTCCGAGGAGTGTACTATGCGCCTTATAACATTGCAAGAAAGCGAGGCGACCGCCGTAGCGGTCGCCGTTAAGATTCTTCGGGACGCCAACATCCCAGCTACGTCACAGCCGAGTCAGTAATTTCATTCCCGACGTTGTCTGCGAACGAGTGCCGTTCAACGAAGCCCGTGGCCTGGGAAATCTCCAATGAGCAGGAAATCTCATCCCGAGATATGACCTTCAGTTGCACGGATTTGCCGAATGTGCGCCTGAAAATCTCCCTGAGCTGGTCATCATCAGGGAACACCTGCGGTTTTTGGTCGGCCCGCGTGAGCCTAAAGCGGGGGCGCGACTTTTGTCCGCCGCTATGCTCCTGTTTAAGAACAACTTTGACCATCGCTCCTCCTCTCTCGCGTAATGACGTACGGCCGTCATTCGCGGAGAATTATACGCAGATGTTATATCCCCGCAATCGCCTGCGCTATTGAGTAGACGAGGTTGCCGAAGGCGCTGCCGAGCAGGAACACTATTAGTAGGACGATGCCAATGCCCATAAATGGGTTCATCTCCATACGTCCGCGCCACTGCTCGTAGCCCACCGACAACGAGTGCGGGAGAATCGCCGCAAGCACTTTGGAACCGTCGAGCGGCGGTACAGGAATGAGGTTGAAAACACAGAGCATGACGTTGACTACGACGATGAGGAATACGATATCATTGCCCGAAGAGAGAAGCCCGGAGCGGATGATGAGCCCCCCGATGAGCGCGATGACAAGATTGGATGCGGGCCCCGCACCTGCTACGATTGCCTCGCTGAAGCGGCCGGGGCGAAGATTGTATGGATTGTATGGCACAGGCTTAGCCCAGCCGAAAAAGAAAGGCGAGTGAGAGAGTGCGAGTACGAGGGGCAAGATGATAGAACCGAACATGTCGAGGTGCGGAATCGGATTGAGTGTGAGGCGTCCGGCATACCGCGCGGTCGGATCGCCGAGTTTGTCGGCAGCGACACCGTGCATCACCTCGTGGATGATGGCGGAGAACATGATGATGGCGACGAGGAAAATCGTGTCCATAATTTGCATATACGCTCCGCCATGGTACCATGCGCGCCACATATGGCTCGAGTTTGTGACATAACAGGCAAGAAATCGCAGGTGGGCGGCGGGTATTCCAACCGCGTCCGTGCGACCAAATTCAACCCGACGGGCAAGCGCCGCCGCCAGGTCAACCTCCAGACAAAGACTCTTTTCATCCCAGAACTCGGCAAGAAAATCACCGTGCGCGTTTCGGCCAAAGGCTTGAAGACGATGCAGAAGCGCGGTGCCTTTTTGACCCTCAAGAAAGCCGGCCTCGTTTAATCCCGCCTAACAGTCGTTCCGTCCGACACGAAAGTGACCGTGCCGTCTTTGCATGTATCGAATGTCGGTATGCCGAATTGCGCGTAGCGCGCGACGGTATCCGGCGCGGGGTGACCGTACTTGTTGTCACACCCGCGCGAGTAGACACCATATTCCGGGGCGACGTATCCGAGAAAGAGCGCCGAGGATGAAGTCTTCGAGCCGTGGTGTCCCGCCTTTAGCACGTTGGATTTGAGAGTAGACGTGCCGAGCGCGACGAGGTAATTTTCTATGGATTGTGGCGCGTCGCACGGGAGCATGAACGCCGTCGCACCGTAGACGAGGCGCGCGACGACGCAGCCGTCGTTGGTATCCACATGCGGCACGAAACGGTCGGGAGAAAGTATTTGGAGATATGCGCCGCCTCCCAAGTCGACGACCTGCCCGCGCATAGCGACGACTACCCGCGCATGCTCGTCCGCCACCGCTTTATTGAAAGCTGTGAATGTTTTTGTATCACCTTCGACGCTTGAATGTATAATCGTGTCCACTTTGTAGCGCGCAAGTACATCTATGAGCCCTCCGATGTGATCGGCGTCGGGGTGCGTCGGGATGACGACATCAATCGAGCGATCGTACCAGGGCATCACGCGCGAAAGTTGGCGGAGTACGCTCGTATTCGGTCCGCCATCGATGAGCACCTGCCTGCCGCTCGGCGCTTGGATGAAAATGGAGTCGCCCTGCCCGACATCAAGAAAAGAAACGGTGAGGAATCCACGCGCATCTTCGCGCAGCGCCGCGTACCAGATACAGAGCGTGAGTACAAAAAGCACAAGTATCACACCGCCTTTTATCTGCACGCTCCGACGCATCGGAAAAGTATAGCGCGGTACATTGTTGACCGTATCCGCCGTACTGCTACTATTCCCGCCGGACCAAGAGAGGTCCGTGAACTCGGAGAACGTCATCATGGACGCGACGACAGTGCGTACCGGCCCGGACAAGTACGACGGCCGTGCGACTGCGCGGACGTTCGGCTGGTTCCTGGCCAGGCTTTACATCTTTTTGCGTAATCGCGGAAAGGTGCGGGTTGAAGGATACGAGCGCGCGGTAAGCGCGCTTGCGGAGGGCGGCGTCATCCTTGCGGCGAATCATCCGGAAGGCTCGACCCCCTTCTTGATACCGGCCGTGTTCCACGAGAAGTACTTCGACGACCAGCGCTTCTTCCTGTGGAACATGCCGCGGCAGAAACTTGTACCGACACGGTGGCTGCGCGACCGTCTGCGCTGCATTGTGGTCGAGCGCGGCAACTCGATGAAAAAAGCGAGTGCCGTCAGAAAAGCCGTGAAGGTGCTGAAGGAAAAAGGCAATATCCTCATCTTCGCCGAGGGCACGCGTACCTTCGACGAAAAGGAGCCTGACGCCGTCATCATCGAGTGCAACGGGCGGCTGATGCGACCGGTCGACGACACGGGACTGCCGTTCCTCGCCGAGCTCGGCGATGCGCGCATTCTTCCCGTGTGGGTACGGATGCCCGGCGTTAGACGCAAGCTGCGCTTCTGGGCGAGCATCATCCACCTCTTCAAAAAACGCGGACGGTACATGACCATACGCTTTGGTGAACCGTACCGCGTCGAGGAGCCGTTCAATATCGACAAAGAGAACGCACGGCTTCAGTACAAGATCTTTCACGCCTAAGACTCGAGGAACCCGGCCGCCGCGCCGGGTTTCTTCTTTTATTCTTCATAGACCGCGATGCTATACTTTCTGTATTACTTTCTAACAATTCCACCATGGCATACGAAGCAAAGAAATTTACGCTCCCCTCTCTCGACGGCATCTCGGATGAATCCGTTAAGCAACACCTTGGCCTCTACGAGGGCTACGTCAAGAATTTCAACGCGATTGCCGCGAAGTTGGTTGAATATGCGCACGAGAGTACTGAGAAACACGCGCTTGCGCTCGGAGAATTAATCCGCCGCAAATCTTTTGAATTCGACGGCATGCGTTTACATGAACTGTATTTCACACAGTTTGAAGGTGGTCCGAAGGCGCTTGATGAGCAATCCGCTCTCGGAAAAGCGTTCGCCAAGGAATACCGTGAGTACTTCGTCGAATATTTCAAGGCGATAGCCTCTATGAGAGGTCCAGGCTGGGCAATTTTGTACTGGGATACGGCCGGCAAAGAATTTCAGGCGGGATTCGTCGGCGAACAGCATCAGGGTCACTTCGCGACTCTTCCCATCATCTTGGCACTCGATGTGTGGGAGCACGCATTTCTCCTCGACTACGGCGCGACGGGTAAAGCAAAATATCTCGACGCATTTTTCAAGAATCTCAATTGGGGTGTGATAGAGAAGCGGTTCGAAGAAGCACAGGCTTGACTCTGACGTTGGCAAAAAGGTAGGCTTGCGAAACTCCACGACGTGGGGTTGTTGCTCTGGCAACAAGGACTACCCATCTTGCAAGGGAGATGTACGCGATGGATGACAAAACGAGCACCCCGACGGGTGCGAAAGGCTTCCACGAAACCTACCCGCTCGCATTGAATGCGATTGGGATTGGTACGAGAGGCTGGACATTGAAGGCAGCCGCTTTCGTCGACATGCTCACCGGCGACGGCAAGAAACGTCCGCCGACTGCGGTACCGAAAGGCCACGATGCCATCGTCGCCGCGCTTGTGCGTATCGCGAACCATCGAAGGTGCGGCCTCGAGCTGCGCTTGAAGATTGGCGACGCCATGGGCTACGTGCGTGCCGAAGAGAAGCGGCACGCGGAAAAAGCCGCTCAGGTCGTCGAGGCTCTGCTGCCTACCACCTCGACTCCCGGCGCTCCAACGACGGGCGAAGAAGAGGCTCATGCAGCTCGCGTGGCCGCTCGTCAGGATGGCGGCTCCGTGCCGCCAGGGGAACTCTCCGGCATCCACGATTCCGCCGCCGAAGAGCCGCCGATGGTGAACGTGAGCGCCAAGCCATAATCGTGCAACGAGCAACCTAACTTGCTACATCCGGAAGATTGAAACCTGATGCAGCAACGAAGCCGCCGGAAACGGCGGCTTCTTTTTTATGTGTGGAGAAGGGGCTTGCGCGCCTGGATACATGGTATCCTTAGGGAATTAGGATAATCATATATACATTATGAACGTTGATAGAGCGATTTTAGTGGCGTTTTTTGGCAATTATTTGGTGAATACGGTCATTGCGGCCTTGGTCGCGCTCGTCCCGGCATCAGCAAGCGGAGGAATGCTTACACCTCAATACATCACCTTCGTCGTACTCTCGGCCGTCCTCGTCGGCATCCTCACTTGGTGGTACGGCGCACGTGACCTAAAAAGCGGCGCCCTCTTCGGCGTTATGGGGTTTGTCGTCACGATCGCAGCGGCCTTTGTAACCGGCGTCGCGGGAGTCTTGGCACAGACAGGCTCGCTCTCGGCGGTCGCAGGGGTACTTCCCAACTTCTGGCCCTTCCTCGCCAACTGGTCCACTCTTGTCTTGGCCGGCTACTGGATAATTCCCGCAGCAGCGTTTGGTTGGTACATGCAGCCGAAGTCCTCAATGTAAGTAATTGCCTTTCGAAGTTACAGGTAAGAGGCGCGGCTATCAGCCGCGCCTCTTTTCATGAACCATAGCCCGCCGAACATAAGCGCGTACGCCGCGAACATCCACCACGCGTTGAATGCGGCGACCGATACCGCGGCAAACGGGAGAGCCGCAAAAAATTGCGCGGTGCCGACGATGTATGCAAGCAATGCGTATGCAGGAAATGCAATAAAGGTCCCGGCCGGACCGAACAATATCCCAGCCATAGCGGAGACGACGGAGAGTCCCATCGCCCACGGCACCACAATGAGGGTAAGAAGATTCGCGGGCAATGCGACGAGTGAGAGAAGTCCATTTTGATACAGGAGGAGCGGCAATACCGTCATTTGCGTACCAAGTGTCGAGGCTGCGATCTCGCGTAGTGCGAATTTCTCCGGTATCCAATAAAGCCGCCGCGCGAATACGGGAGAGAAAAGCACGAGCCCAAGTGTCGCGAGCGCCGATAATTGGAATCCCGGATCGAACGCGAGGATATACGGATTCCAAAGCACCATCACGAGTGCGACGACCCCAAGCGCACGAAGTGCCAGATACACGCGCCCCGTCATGCGGGCAATAAGCGGGAGGAGCGCCATCGCGCCGGCACGCGTCGCACTTGGCGCCATGCCCGTCATGAGCACAATGAACGCGACTATGAGTACGCTTGCCGAGAGTTGCGCAATGCGCGACACTCCCACGAGCAATTTCCCGGCCAAATTCATCACGATGGTTATGTTGTATCCGGAAAGCACAATGATGTGTACGAGCCCGACGGCAATAAAAATGTCCGAATACTCCTTCCCCACTCCGCGCTTGTCCCCAACCGTGATGCCGCCGGCAAGTCCCGATTCCGGCTCCGGCAAAACCGCTTGCAACCCCTCCAGATATTTTTGCTTTGTCCGGATTGCCGCTGTTCGCAGGAGATTGCTGTGCCCTTCCCCTATCGTATCGGCTTGCGCGAACGAGAGCGTGTACACAATTCCGTCTTTGGCGAGATACATCGGATAATTAAATTGTCTACCGAGAGTTGTGTCGAAACTCTCCGGCAATCCGAGTTTGCCTTTGGCGCGGACGATGTCGCCGTATTGCACTTCCGTATGTGGCGGCACTACGGCAAGCATGCCGGTCATACCGGCGCGTATGTGCAGCCGCACACTACCCTCGCGAACATCGGGTTCGTCAACGATGAGACCTTCTATGGTTACTGTCTCCCCGAGGTGTGAGGTGAGTTCGGGGGTACCGTGCAGCGAGGCCACATCCATGCGGAAAATCCCGGCGGCACATGCGGCGAGTGCGACCGAGATAATCGCCAACTGCCGCCATTTTTGCCTTTCGAAGTATGCGAAGGCGAGTGCGCCGAGAGAGAGTAAAAATAAAAAAGCCGCAAATGGCCACGGTACCGAAAAGAACGAGCGTGCAAAGACTCCCGCCAAAAATCCTCCGACCAAAGCCCAGAGAACTTTCGATGACATGAAGGCTACATGTTTTCGTCTATCACCTCATTAACGAGCGCATCCGCTTCGGCGTTTTCCTCGCGGGGAATGTGTACGAAATGATGCTTGGGAAAATCCGCAAGCAGCGCGCGAACTTTTGCAGCCTGCGGTTTGAGTGTCGGTTCTTTTATCTTCCAGTTGCCCGATATTTGCTCGACGACAAGTTTGCTATCCATACGCACTTCTAGAGGCCGGCCGCCTAGCCCGAGCCTTTTCGCCTCCGAAAGCGCGAGTACTACGGCCTCGTACTCCGCCCAATTATTGGTCTGATTTCCGAGGAATTTCTTCAGCTCGAATTGTTTTTTCCCGTCAATGATTACCACGCCTGCGCCTGCGGGCCCCGGGTTGTTGCGGGCACCTCCGTCCGTGTATATGATCACTTTGGTCATAAGAACAAGCCGTCGGCCTGCCCCGTAGTCAACGCGCAGCGTTGTACTACCGGGGTGTAGATGACGATTTGTTTAGTCATGAATCCGCATTATACCGATACGGGAACGATATCAACAATCCTGAGGGCGAGCCCGCCGCGGTAGGAGTCGCGCTCGATGGTCGCAAGAAGGCTCGCGAATTGTCCCGGCGCAGGCTCAAGAGAAAAATCGCCGGGTGATTTGAAAAATTCAAACGCGCGAGCGGAATTCCCGCTCGTGCGGCATTCGAGCATGACTTCTACGTGATTACTCTCCTTCCCAAAACGTTTCACCCCGACGATGGTCGTATTGTTCAAGAGAAAGACCGGTTTCGGATTGCCGATACCGAACGGGGCAAGCTTGGAAACCTCTTTGAAGAGTGCCGCCGACATATCGGGAAGTGTGATGGAAACGTCGTGCACGGGCACGGAGCGGTCTGTGCAGGGCGGTAATTTTTCCATTGCGCGGGCAAGTGTCTCCGGCAATTGATGCACGCGCTCGTGTGAAACGGTGAAGCCACAGGATGCTGCGTGACCTCCGTATTCTTCGAACAGGTCGTCCGCATTCTGAAAAAGGTCCATAAGAGAAACGTCGCCGTCCGAGCGGCACGAGCCTTTGAGCTTCCCGTTCACGTCCCGTCCCCACATACAGACGATGCCGCCTCTGTCCGACATCACCGAATTGGCCGCAAGACCGAGGAGTGCGGGCTTCCATTCGGGATTCCCTAAGACGACGACTCTGTCAGTATCTTTGTACCGCTCTTTCACGTGTGCCCGTGCTTGTTTGACCAGACTCGCGACCACACTTTTTCTCTTTGTATTCAATTTCTCAAGCTGCGCTGCCAAACCTTCCGCTTCCGCCCCATCGCGCGTAGTGAGAAGGCCGAGTGCCAAGTCGGGCTCATCCATGCGCGAGGCCGCATTGATGCGCGGTGCGATGGAAAAACCAATGTCATTCTCGGAAAGCTCCTCTTGTCGGAGACGTAATTTGTTGCAGAGCGCTCGTATGCCGGGACGCGGTGATTTGCGCAGTACTTGGAGACCCCAATGCGCGAGGACGCGGTTTTCCCCGATGAGCGGCACCATGTCGGCGACGGTCGCGACAGCGACCATATCGAGCAGCCACTTTTCCCAGCCGTCGGGAATATTCCTGAAACGTTCAATTCCGCTCCGCTTTCCCTCGACAAGCATCGCCTGTGCGAGCTTGAACGCGACTGCGGCTCCGCACAGATGCGGAAATGGGTAAGGCGAGAGTTTTGGGTTCAAAACTGCGACCGCCTCCGGCAACGTTTCTGATACTTCGTGGTGGTCTGTGACAATCACGTCAATTCCTCTTTCTTTTGCGAAAGCAACCGCATCCACGGCGGTCGTGCCCACATCCACAGTGATGATGAGTTTCACACCACGTTCCGCCAGCGTGGAAATAGCTTCCGTGTGAAATCCATATCCCTCCCTATCACGATGCGGCAGATAGACCTCAAAGTTTTCGTAGCCGATTTTTGTAAAGAAGTCGGAGAGCAATGCGGCGCCGGGAATCCCGTCGCAATCAAAATCCGCATAGACCGCAACGCGCTCATTCTTTTCTATCGCCGCAAACAACCGCGAAACCGCGAGGTCCATCCCCTGCAGCAAAAACGGGTCGTGCGTGTGCAGCTTGTAATCGGGATTGAGGAACGCTGAGACCGCAGCAGCTTCGGTAATCCCCCGTTTTGCAAGAAGTCTTACTACAAGGTCATGCATGACGTCCTATTGTATACTGGATATATGAGCACCGCAGATTGCCTGTTTTGCAAAATTGTCCGCCGCGAGATTCCGGCGCAAGTTGTGTATGAAGATGGGGACACGCTCGCTTTTCTCGATATCAATCCGATTAATCCCGGCCACACGCTCGTCATCCCAAAGAAACACTCGACCGACGTTTTTGATATTGACGAAAAAGAGTGGTCGGCGGTGATGCGCACCTCACGCACAATTGCGCACGCGCTCGAGAAGGCACTGCAGACCGACGGCGTCAATCTCGGGATGAACAACCGTGCCGGTGCCGGCCAGGTGATATTCCACGCGCACGTGCACGTGATGCCGCGTTTTGCCGCAGACCCGCACTCGCTCTGGCCCGGTCGCCCGTATGCCGAAGGAGAATTCGAGGCGACGGGAAATAAAATCCGCGCGGCTTTGCACTAGCCAAGTGCTTCGACGCCGGGGAGTGTGCCTTTCAACAGATACTCAAGCATCGCTCCGCCGCCGGTCGAGAGAAATCCGAGGTTCTTTTGTGATACACCGGTCGCTTCTATCGCGGCGATAGTGTCGCCGCCGCCGATGACTTTCTTCGCTTTGCTTTTTGAGATGAGTTCCGCAATCGCCTGCGTGTAGTGGATGTAGCCGTTCTCATACATGCCCGTGGGGCCGGCCCACAGAATGAATTTAGCGCTCGCAATGTGCGGGGCGAGCATTGCGACGGTGTCCGGCCCGATATCAACAATTTTGTCGTCAGACTGCACGTCCTGCGGCTTCTTTACGCGCACCTGTCCGTCCGAGGTCTCGGTAGTTACATCAACAGGGGCGAGGAAATGCGGGTTGGAGAGAATATCCTCACCGGGCTGCTCTTTCGAAATGAGCGAACGGCCCACCGGCAATCCGCGCGCCTTGAAAACATCGTTCGCGAGCGCGCCCGTGATGAACACGTGGTCGTATTTTTCGAGCAACAATTTAATGAGCGGCGCTTTGGTCTCGAATTTCGCGCCGCCGAGGATGGCAATGGACGAGTGTTCCGGTGTGCGCGCGGCGTTGATTTCCTTCACTTCGTTCCGCATCAGGAGCCCTGCATACGAAGGAAGGAGTTTTGGCACTCCGACAATAGATGTGTGAGCGCGGTGCGCGGCGGCGAATGCGTCGTCAACATATATATCCGCGAGTGAAGCAAGTTCTTTTGCAAACCCTTCATCGTTCGCGGTCTCGCGCGCGTCGCGGCGGACATTCTCCAGGAGCGCAATCTCGCCGTCCTTCATCGATTTCGCGGCATGCTGCGCAATGGGGCCAACGAGGTCGGGAATGAATACGGAGGGGCCGAATTTTTTCATGGCGCGTGCGACCGGCTCGATGGAGTCACCTTCGCGTCCAAAATGGGAAACTACGATTACACGAGCGCCGTGCTCGGTAAGGTAGCTTATGGTTTTCCACGCCTGTTCGATACGAAAAACATCGGAAGCCTCACCATCATCGCCGATTGGCAAATTGACATCAAGACGCAGAAGTACGCGCTTCCCTTTTAATTCACTCGCCGGTACCTCATCGATACATTTCATCGTGCGTTCTCTAGCGCTTGTAAGAGTGCCTCAAAACGCGCCTCATTAATGCTCACGTGCCCCACGAGAAGCCCTATCACATCACCGTCACGCAACATCTCGGCCGCATTCGACTCAGTCGCCGCGCCGCCGTAGATGATACGGACGCCCATTCCTTTTTCGCCGTGAAGTTCGATTATCGTTTTACGAATGAATATTGCCATCTCGTGCATATCGCGTGGGCTCATGGCTTTCTCACCGCCGATCGCCCATACGGGCTCGTACGCGACGAGTACCTTCGCGATTTTCCCCGGCTCCACACCGGAAAATCCGGCGCGTAATTGCTCCTTTACTACATTGAAATGCTCGCCTTCATGTGAACGCGCCTTTTCTCCGACGCATAGGATGGGCGTTATGTCGCTCGCGAGCGCCGCGGCAACGACCTTCCCCGTATCTTCATTCGTTTCTCCTTTTGCACGACGCTCGGAGTGGCCTACGATTACGTGTTGGGCTCCCGCATCTGCGGCTTGCGCGAGAGAAATGTCGCCTGTATACGCACCATGTGGTTCGGCACTTGCACACTGGATAGCGAACTCCATCCTTTTCCCTTTGTATCCGGCACGTAGCTCACGCAGAAATATCGCCGGAGGTGCCACAATGACAGATACATGCTTCGCGGACTCGGCCGCCTTTCTCGTTGCAGCAAAAAGGCTTTTCGCTTCTTTTGCGGAAGCCGGATTCATTTTCCAATTGGCGATAACGATCGATTTCATGGGGGGATTGTATCACCTTTTTTATCCCCCAAGCGAGGCGGTATGAGTACTTTTTCCGGCTTCGCAGGCCCGACGGGGCTGAGACCGAGCGCTGGCACAGCAGTGCCAGATAGCGACGGAAAAAGTACTCATACCGCCGAGCGTTACTGCTCTCTCCACAGCACGTAACTATAGTCGGTCGAGGCAGAAGGGGTAAACGGCGGCGGGTCGGCCGCTTGTAATTGATCGTATGCGTCGATGCGTGTTTGATACCCCGAAGAGACCACTCCCCCGCTGATCCATTTCGTGCCGGTGCGACCGCTGGAAACAATCGTGCCGACGGTCGTGAGCTGGGTGCGCATGACGAATGGGTCCCACTGCGAAATCAAGGTTGAGGTCTTGTAGTGATTGCGCCCGTAGTAGCCGCTCTGCGCGACGAAAATACCGTGGATCTCCATCGTGGCCGGTGAATTGAGAGGGATCAGTATGTTTCCTTCAGCGATGACCGTCAGACCCGACGTGCCGTCGTTCGCCCCGTATGTAATGTTGTTCGCAAGAATGGCATTAGGCGTGGTCCCCGACTCAGACGGTGTTGCCGCGACAATAGTAACCTTACCCTTGGCTACTCCCTCGACCCATATCCGATCATTCACAAAGATCAAACTGCACGACGGGGGAATCGGATAATTCCCGAGAGGCGTCTCGCTCGCAATGATATTGTATTCGGTCACGGCTGTGCTGCCATCCGGATAGCCTGTTACGGGCGTCGTTCCCGTTACGCGGTATACGTCGACCGTCCCGTTCGATTTGAAGATCATGTGGTACCCGCGACTGTTGACCGCTCCGGTAGAGGATGCGAAATACACTCCGCCGCCTGTTTGCGCGTAGGTCTTCAGGTTCGCAAGGCTTGTCGCGATACCGGCAAAATCTATTGATGCGGCCGAATTATGCCAGAGCGCCGAGCCCGACCCGCTCCCGAGCACTCCCGGCGCGGGATTCACGGCAGGTGAACAACCGTAACTCGATGTGCAGTTCCAGGTGGTAAGGGCGCTTGAGACGTCGGAATTGTTGCTGCCATCCATACGGATACCGCCATTGGAAAAATACTGGCCTGTGATAGCACGGTCCGCTCCCGCCCACACACTGCTATTCAGCAAATACGAATACGCAGCGACAGATTTGCGCATGTACCGCCCGAGAAGCGTTCGTTTGAAGGCTGTATTGCTGTCCGAAGCGCCTTGCGAAATGATATCTATTGATTGGATGACGCCGCACTGCGAGTTGCCCGTCACCGATATGGATGCCGAGCCCAACGTGCCACCTTCGGGGTCGTTGACAGTGTATGTATACGGACCGGGTAGACCGGTGCCATTGGTCAGATTGTTGGGATTGTGCGCAAGGAACCATCGGTAATATTCGAGTCCCGCCTCGGCGATGCTCAGGGCCTGTTCACGACTGTAGAGAGCACGCCCATACTTCGCCTGTTCGAACACATAGCTCGTGATAGTACCCATGACGAGGAGGAAGATCCCCATAAAGGCGATGACGAGCATCGTGGTAACACCGCGCGAGTGATGAAGTGTGGGTGTCATATGATCAGTGTCCTATCAAGTTCCGCATCGCAGCGGAAGAGCGGAGCGAGAGTGGAGTCGGGGACCTCACGGGGTCAACATCAACGAGCAGGGTTGCCGAGATGTATCTCACATCACCGATCTTCGTTAGATTGCTGATGAGTACACCATTCTTATCATAGTAGGAAAAAAGCGACGTACCTTGAGCAACATTCCTTACATCCTCAGATGTGGTCGAGACCGTTTCAGCTCCGCTGTAGACGGCAGGATCCCCCGTCGGATCAACGACCCCTTTCACAAGCGCCGTGCCGGAGAGATAGTAGTGTACTTGCTCAATGGCGGAATCGCCGTCAATTTCGGCGTAAAACTTCAGGTCGTTGTTCCCGATAGAGACGACCGGATACGCGCCGTTGCTTGCGTATGAGGCTTCGCGGATAGTCCGGACCATGAGATCAATGCCGCGTTGCGCTGACGCGGTCGCCGACCCTTGTTGTATCGCGTAATTGCTTGTGCGATAGAAATAGAGGACGGACGACGTAAGAGCGAGCATCGCCGAGGTGAAGACCGCGACCCACACCACCGCCTCGAGGATGCCCATGCCGGCCGCGTGTGTGGTGCGTTTCATACTAATTGAGTGCTACAGAAAGCTGCCCCGTGCCGCTTACTGATACGTCTGCGTTCGTGTACGTTGTATATCCCGGAGCCGAGACTTCAATAGAATACGTTCCCGACGTAAGCCCGCCGAAGAACGCCTGCCCGCATGCGTCGGTCTTTACGGTCGTGTCATACGACCCTGCCTTCGTGAGACGCACCGACCCTCCCGAGATCGTCGCGCCGGTACCGTTCCTCACGTCCACGAGAAGAGAGTCGGCCGTGTGAGAGGCAAGAAAGAGCCGGACAGCGGACGACGTATTCGGCGCGATCACGACCGGCTGCGGTGCGCACGATGACACAATGTCGTATCCGGTAGAAGCCGCGACGGAGAGCGTGTACGCATCCCACTCAAGGTTCGGGATCGTCAATGTCCCCGAAGAATTCGTCGTGAGTAACTGGTCGTATTTATAGACGGTCCCGCCCGGCCCTGAGCCGATTACCTTTGTCCCTCGCATGGTGAACGGGACTGCGATTCCCTGTCCGCTTTCATACGTCAGGCTCCAATCCTCGACCGATGGCGACGGGGCGGTGGGGTTTTGCGCGAGGAGATGCGCGTGAAGAACGAGGCTTGGGTGGGTATCCGCGGGTATCCCGCTCAAGTCGAGGGACGTACCGGACGAAAAGCCGGTGCTATTGCCTGCCAAGATCGTATCGGGCACAAGCGCCAAGCTAGCGCCCGACGGGTAGTAGATATGGTACGTGATGGTCGTTTCGGAAGGTTGGGTATCGTTCCAAGAAAAAGTCCCCCAGCGTGAGAGCGCGACGGGAGTTATCGTCTGCGAATAGAGATAGGCCGGAGCGGTCCATGGTTGGACGCCCTCGAAGCGTGCACGGTTGCCGCTAATTTCAATGTTGTCCGTCGAGGCGCCTATTTTACTTTCGTCCGAGAAGGAGTCCGACCAAGTGCCCGTCGAGAGGGAGTAGGTGTTGACGGCGAGAGAAGAAACGACGTCTATCGCGAAGGTCCCCGTGGTCGCCTCATTATTCGAGACCGTGAGATGCCCCGGATTTGGGTTCGTGTTTTGTGCGGTGACGCCGTATGTCTGTGCGGTTGAATAGCCGCTCTTCGTTGCGACGATCTGGTAGCCGGAAGAGGCCGGCGCCCCGATGAAAGAAGCCGTGCCGCTCGTATTGGTGAAGGTGTTGATAGAGATCGCCGGCACGGTTGAAGGA
Organism: uncultured Candidatus Saccharibacteria bacterium; assembly: GCA_964592945.1. GTDB lineage: Bacteria > Patescibacteriota > Minisyncoccia > Phycocordibacterales > UBA2100 > UBA10103. Next base: position 5,015 of record CAZQGK010000004.1, on the reverse strand, counting down.
TTGACGATGGAAACCGATGCGCCCGAGAGCGGTTGCGAGCCCGCATCGACGACGTTCACGATAAGCGTGCCGCACGGCGGAGTGCAGGCGATTTCCATGCCGGCGGGCGGCTCGAACCGGGAGACCAATATGATGTGCCTCTCGCCCGTGCGCGAAGTCCACGAGACATCGACTTTCGCGACTTTGTAATCGCTGATAATACCGTTCGCATCTGCGGCTCCTGTTCCATCCTTGGGATCATCGGCGTATTCGATCAGCGTGCGGCGCGTGAATGTAATCCCATTGAGTGCGGTGGATTCTGATTGGGCTATCGAACCGGACGGAATGCCGCCCGTGGTCCCGATCGAGGCATAGGTGATGCTCCGGATATATTCCATGCGTTCGTTGGCGAGCGCAATCGCGCTCCCGCGTGCCTTATTATTTGTTACAACATCGATAGAAAGTTGGAATGCCGCCCATATACCGAGGAAAATTACGAGCATGAGCGCAGTACCGACGACCGTGTCCATGAGTGTGACGCCGCGCCGCGAATTGCCGGGGAACACATGCCCGCGCGCGTTTTTCATACGCGCTAAATGTTCTGTGATAGCGAGTAAATAGGGCTTATCATCGAGACCGCAAAGAATCCGACGGCGCCTCCGATGAGGAGCATGAGGAACGGCTCGATGATGGTGGACATATCCTTGGTCTTGCGGTCCACTTCATCCTCATAGAATACCGCTAGACGCTTCAGCATTTCGGGGACCTGGCCGGTCTCTTCGCCGACAGCCATCATCTCGCCGACGAATGCGGGATACAGGTCCTCCCGCCGCACGAATGCGGCCGCGAGCGATTGTCCCCCGCTTACACCGAGTGCGGCGTCTTTGACGACGGCACGAAAATAAGAGTTTTGTACGACTTCACCCACAATATCGAGCGAGGTGATGACATCAACACCCGATGACAGGAGTGATGCGAGTGTGCGCGACGTGCGTGCGGCGTTTACTTCGCGCACCATCGGCCCGATGAGCGGCAAGCGCAGAAAGAGGAGATCCAGCCCGCGCTTTCCCATTTTTGTGTGTGCGGCAAAATAGACAAGAACGCCGAGGCCGACGAGGCCCCCGAGCGCGAAGAACGTGTACTCCACGAGGAAATCGCTCATCCCGATGACGAATTGCGTTGACACCGGGAGCTCCGCATTCATCTCTTTGAATGTTTGCGCGAGTGTCGGCACCACCTCCGTCATCATGAGTATGCCGATACCGAATATCGCGAAGAGGATAATGCACGGATAGATGAGTGCTCCGCGTATCTTTTTTTTCAAGGAGTACATCCGTTCCATCTGATCCGATATGACCTGCAATGATGCCGCGAGGTCTCCGCCCTCTTCACCGGAGCGTACCATCGCGACGAATAACTTGGAGAACACGCCCGGATATTTTGCGAGTGAATCGTGCAGGGTATCTCCGCGCCGGACATCCGAAGATATTTGCGATATCACCGACGACAATCTAGGATTCTTGGTCTGCCGTTCGATGACCGCCAGTGCGCGCGCAAGCGCGAGTCCTGCGCCCAACATCGCACCCAAATTGCGCGCGAGGAGTATTTTTTCGTATTCGGTAATGCGCGAGAATTTCGTATTCCAATAACTCATTGAGAGCCAACCGCCTCCGCCCGTCTCTTCTACTGAAATAATTTTGCCGCCCTCCTGTCGCACGATGCCATAGAGCTCGAAACGGTCGGCGGCCTCGGCGACGCCTTTATACACTTCACCATCGCTCTTCTCTGCGGTGTACGTGAACTTCATCACCCGAAGTATAACGCGTGCTTGGGAGGAAATCGGTTTGTTGTCCTCGAAAATGTATATAAAGAGCGAAGACTCGGAGCCGTAGCACCGAGTCTTCTTTTTCGCCAGTCGCTCAAGGCGGGCTCGCGACTAGCTGGAGGGCCTATTCATTGCCCAACTAATGCCGAATATGAGGGCGAACATCAGCGAACAGCCGAGCGTAAACCTGATGGCGGGAACGGTCCACCACGGTGCTGATGATGGAGTTGGAATTACGCCATAGAGCAATAATCCCGCGACTACCGCCACAAAGAGGAATATTACAGCTGTGATGCGCATCGTATTTCCTTCCCTGAGTTTCTGGCAAAGTTGTCGACATTATATACGGGGCCGAGAACATTGCCGTGAGCACGATATACCTGCCCTGCGGAATTGTCGAATGTTTTCGGGATTTTACTACTCCGTTATCACGCGCAACACTTCTTCTATCGTCGTGATGCCCTGCACCGCTTTGAAAATACCGTCTTCGCTCATCGTAAGCATGCCTTCGCTCCGCGCTTGTTTCTCAATAGCATCCCCCGTCTCATTTTTCATGATGAGCTCTTTGATGGTTGAAGTTACCGGCAGGACTTCGTAAATACCGACGCGGCCGGAATAGCCCGAGGGGGTCTTTCCGTTTTCTTTTGGCTTGAAAAACGGCATATTCTTCCACGTCGCGTCGGGAGGAACAGCCTTCTCATCCTTGAGCGCTTTCAGGACGACGCCTTGGTCTACCACATGCTCAAGCTGTGCCTGCTCATCGCGTGAGAGCTCATACTTTTCTTTGTCGGGAGCGAGTTTGCGCACCAAGCGTTGGCCGATGATGACGCGCAGCGTGGAGACGAGAAGAAACGGCTCAATACCCATGTCGAGCAACCGCGCGACGGCGCCGGCAGCCGAATTCGTGTGCAGTGTCGAGAGCACGAGGTGACCCGTGAGAGCGGCGTTAATCGCGAGCGAGGCCGTTTCTTTGTCGCGTATTTCGCCCACCATCACGATGTCCGGGTCTTGGCGCACGAGAGAACGGAGACCGTTGGCAAAAGTGAACCCGATGTCGGGTCGTACTTGGGTCTGATTGATGCGCGGCATCTGATACTCTATCGGATCTTCGATGGTCGAGATGTTTACATCCGGAGTATTCACGATGTCGAGCAATGTATAGAGCGTCGTTGATTTTCCGGCGCCCGTCGGGCCGCAGCTCAATATCATGCCGGTCGTCTTGCGCATTGCTTCGTGCATGCGTTCGAGTCCCACACCATGGAATCCGATGCTCTCGAGAGTGAATCCCGATATCGAATCGCGCAGAAGGCGCATGACGATCTTCTCGCCGTAGTAGGTCGGCAAAATAGAAACGCGGAACGATATCTTCTCGCCCCCGCTCTCCGCGCCGAAGCGTCCGTCTTGCGGCAAGCGATGTTCGTCGAGACGCATATTGGCGAGCACTTTGATGCGCGCGGTGATAGCGGCGGCGGCGTGCGTCGGAAGCTCCATCGCGTCGTGCAAAATACCGTCGATGCGATAGCGGATGAGGAGCGTCGTTTCGAGCGGTTCGATGTGTATGTCGGACGCGTTCTGCGCATTTGCATGCCGGATTAGCGTATCAACAATGCGTACCGTGGGCGTCCCTTCCGCAATCTCTTTGAGGTCTGCTTCCTTCCCTTCTCCTATGGCGGTCTTTTCGAGCGCGGCGGTCTCACGGCCGATGACGTCGCCGAGATTATCTTTAAGCCCCTGCTGATATTGCTTGAGGGCCGCCTTGATGGATGCAACGTCGGTCAGGCGCGGCAAGACCTTGAGGTGCGTCTTCTTCTTGATGAAATCTATCGCCGCCAAGTCATCGGTGTCGAGCATCGCGACCTCAAGCTCTTCACCGCGATGATTGTAGGCGATGATGTTGTTGCGGCGCGCAACAGGCTCGGGAATAAGAGAGAGCACATCGTATTTGATCGTGGTCCCCATTAGCGACACGAATGGAATGCCGAGGATGTACGCATAGGTGCGGCGCAGTTCGTCCTCTCCTATAGCGCTCTTAGCTTTCAAGACATCACCGACCGATTGTCCGGTCTGTTTTGCCTCCGCTTCTGCGGTATCAAAATCCTTTGCCGAGACGAGCCCCGCATCGGCGAGGAATGATTTGAGGTGAGTGTCTGAGATGTACATGCCTCAATTATATAGTATGTTCGACTTCAAGGGGTGATTGTGCTATCAATTTATTGGGAAAATGTTCCCGAAGCGTCTCGGCACATCAAACACCTAAGGGGGGTCGAACATGAAGGGTGAGAGTCGATATGCCGAGCAACTTATGAAGCTCGGTTTCAAGAAAGCTCCACCGGAGACTGGCCATGCGAAATACCCGATGGTCGAGGCATACATCAGAAGTCAGCCACGACGCGAACGTCGTCGTCTTTCGAAGGAGATGAAGAAGCTCGTCGCACAGCCTTCATTCTCTATCGTGAAGGATGAGAGCGGCACGTATACGTGTGCGACGGACGAGACGGGGCATCACTGGGAAGCCGTTGGCGCAATCGATCTTTTCCCGCTCGGGTTTATTAATAACCCGGAATGGATGGCGCACCACCTTGCCCCGGCGAACAAATCAAAAATGAGCTGATGCGTTGGAGTGGCATTGAAATGTTACTGACGGCTCGCACTTCGCGGGCCGTTGACTTTTTATAGGGCAGGCATATACTGCCCCTACAAGTTCCGCCGTTGGCGGACGCTTTTTTTAAGAGCCCGTATATATAGTAGCTAGCACAACATAATCCATATGGCATTGTTCGACCTCAAATCCCTCAACTCAGCCCTCGATGAGCTCCAGCAGGAGCGCGGTATCTCGCGCGAGAGCGTCATCGACGCGCTTGCGACGGCACTCGCCGCCGCATACCGCCGTGAATACGGCAAGCGCGGCCAGATAATCCGTGCCACTTTTAATCCGGCGACCGGCGACATGGAATTCCGCCAGGCGAAAATCGTCGTGGACAAGACGCTCGTGCGCGAAGAAGGCGAGGAATCGACAGGCGATGACGACCACCGCTCGCGCTTCAATCCCGAACAACACATCATGATCGCCGATGCGCGCCGCATCAAGAAAGATTCTCAGCTCGACGAAGAGATATCATTCCCGCTCGAGACGCGCGAGGATTTCGGCCGCATCGCCGCGCAAGCCGCGAAGCAGGTCATCATGCAAAAGGTGCGTGAAGCGGAGCGCGCG
>CAZQGK010000003.1:0-21174 GCA_964592945.1 uncultured Candidatus Saccharibacteria bacterium | reverse complement strand
CCGTAAACGCGCGCATTCGCGGTCTGGCGTGATCTCTCGCGAGGGGGCTTCTGCGTAAAGACCCGTCAATCCCGCGAGAGTGAACATTCACAAGTGCGCACGCACGCACGAAAAATGGAGGCCCACATGGGCACGAAGAAGAGCACTGATTCGAAGGAAACTTTCGCGTCGCCGGGGGGCAAGAGCATGGAGGACCAGACGAATAATCTGTATTCGTCCGCCGGCATCAAGCTCCACAGACCACATCCGCGTTCGAGCATCGCCACAGTGAGCGGCTTGCCCGGCTTCAATACCGCAATCCGCCTAAAGCCGTCTTTGATTTGCGAGGCGGTGCAGAAAGGCGTCGTCGCGGCTGGCATCACCGGTCTCGATAATGTTATCGAAGGCGGAATGCTGGACAAGGTCAAAGTCGTTGCAACGCTTGCCTACAGCAAAGCGACCAACGGCGGCACGCGAGCGGTACTGTTCCGCCAGGGCGACTCGCCATGCACGCTCGACGAATTGCGACGGAAGCGCGGAGCGTGCATCGTCTCCGAATACCCGGAGGCGATGAGGGCATTTCTCGCAGCCGAGAACATCGAAGCCGAAGTCGTCGGTTGTCCCGGTGGAGCGGAGGCACTCGTAGCCTCCGGCCTCTACGACTTCGGGGTTGCGCTCGTGGAGACTGGCACCAGCCTCATAGCTGACCGCCTCGTCGCAATCGCAACAATATTCGAGTCGCAGACCGTACTCATCGCGAATGCCGAGCTGTATGCCCGCGAGGATGTCCGCCGTCGGGTGGACTTCTTCGCCAAGCTGCTTCTCGGCGTCATCGAGGCGCGCGATAAACGGTACCTAACGATGAACGCCCCGCTCGGACGGCTCGAAGAGATCAAGCGAATACTGCCTTCTCTCGAGAGTCCGAATGTCCAAGCGCTCGCGGAAGAAGGGTATCGCGCTATCTCGACGGTCGTTCCCGTCGAAGGCATCAACGCTCTGAAGATGCGACTGCTTGAATTGGGTGCAACGGGCATCGTCGAGCTCAGTGCATCCTCAATCATCTAACGCTACGGCGGGGCTTCGGCCCCGCCGCCGCAACCAAGCAAAGGAGGCGTGTCATGAAAGTACTGAAACCAAACGTTGCGAAACGCGGCGGGGAAATCCCCGTAGTGATGCAGAACGCCATCACGAAGGAAATCCTAATGCTGGCGTATCTCAACATAGAGGCCTACTTGCACATGCTGAAGACCGGCCTCGCCACGTTTTTCTCCACATCAAGAAACGAGATGTGGGTGAAAGGCGCGACGAGCGGCAACACGTTCAAAGTTGTGGACATCCACGTCGACTGCGACGGCGACGCAATGTTAGTGCTCGTCGTCCCGCTAGGCGGCAAAGCGGCTTGTCACACGGGTGCGGAGACCTGTTTCTATCGCTCCGTGCTTGGCCGTGGCGTCGGCGTTCGCGCGCCGGAAACCGGCGAAAAAGAAAAACTCGAGGAAATGGAGGCCGAAATGCATCCTGACCTCGAGAAATTTGCTCGCACGAGTTCGCCACCGGAGCAAGACATCCTGCTTTGGGACCTTGGCGTTCTCGAATCGCGTCTTAAGGGGCGGGCAAAAGCTCCGGCGACGGAATCGTACACGCGGCAACTGCTCGACAAGGGCACCGCCAAGTGTGCGAAGAAGTTCGGTGAAGAGGCCGTAGAAACGGCCATGGCCGCCGTTGCCGAAAGTGACGAACGCCTCATCGCGGAGTGTGCCGATGTGACATACCATCTGCTGGTCTTGCTCATGTCGCGCGGGCTCACCTTCGAGATGGTCGAAAAAGAACTTCGGCGTCGCGAGGCACAATCGGGCCTTGCCGAAAAAGCCTCACGCAAACCGACTTAGGACGGCAGTCGCCCTAGGTCACGGAAGTAACTGCTCTTTGCAACGGGCTCGCCTATATGGCGCGCCCGTTTTCTTTTGAGGTTGCGCGAAAAAGGGGATATGGTACCGTGTATCTACATGCTTTCAACGACACATAACTTCCGACGAACAGCTTCATTTGAGGCTGTTTAGAGTGTTTGTCCCCACACACGAACTTTCCAAAACGGCCTCAAATCGGGGCCGTTTTTTAGTAGTTATTAGGCTAAGGAAAACGATATGGACAACAAACAGACATATCAGAAAGTCGCCTCATATGAGGCCAAGACGGGGGAGATTACCAACGTGCTTTTGCTGTACTCGGGCGGGCTCGATACCTCCGTCATGCTCAAGTGGATACAAGACCACTACGGGGCGAAGGTGACGACGCTCACCCTCGATATAGGACAGCAGAAAGACGACCTGGAGGCAATACGGAAGAAGGCCGTTAAGCTCGGCGCCGTCGAAGCGATAGTGCTCGACGTGAAGAAGGAGTTTGCGGACAAATTCATCGCGAAGGGCATCAAGGCCAACGCGGCGTACCAGGGCGAGTACCATCTCTCGACACCGATAGGTAGAGCGATTACCGCCAAGAAGGGCGTCGAGATCGCTAGGAAAAAAGGGATCACCTGCATTGCGCACGGATGCACCGGCAAAGGCAACGACCAGGTCCGTTTCGACGGGTACGTACTCGCCCTCGACAATACGATGAAAATCATAGCGCCCGTGCGCGAGTGGAACATGGACCGCAACGCGGAAATTGCGTACGCCAAGCAGCACGGGATACCCGTACCGGTGAAAAAAGATTTCCCGTATTCGGTGGATGACAACATGTGGGGCATGACATGGGAAGGCGGAGAAGTGGAGAATCCAGCCACTATTCCGCTGGTCAAGAAATTCCTGACCACATACACGCGTCCCGAAAACGCGCCCGCAAAACCCGCGATGGTGAAGCTGCTCTTCAAAAACGGACTCCCCGTAGCGCTCAATGGTAAGAAAATGGCGTTATCGGACATCATTACGAAACTCAACCTCATCGGCGGCGCGCACGGGGTGGGCGTCGTGTACATGCTTGAAGACCGCATGATAGGGCTCAAGGACCGCGGTGTGTACGAGCAGCCCGGTGCGCACGTCATCATCGAAGCGCACCGCACGCTCGAACGTGCGGTCTCTACGCGTGACCTCAATGAGATAAAATCCGCCCTCGACATCAAATGGGGCTACCTCTGCTATGGTGCGAAATGGTACGACCCCGCGATGGACGCACTCAATGCATTGAATGATGAGGTGAACGAACGCGTTGAAGGCGAAGTGACGCTTGAGCTCTATCGCGGCAACGTAAACGTTGTTGCCGTCAAATCTCCCTTCGCGCTCGGACACGCCTCGTTCAATGTGAAGGAGGGATACAAGTACAACGTGAACGCAAGCGCGGGCTTCATTGAAGTCGCCACACTACAGATGAAGATAGCCAACGAGATAGGCCGCAAAAGAGCTAAGAAATAACGTATGACAAAACTCTGGAAAAAGACGGACACGAAGATGCATCCGGCCGTGGAAAAGTACACGGCCGGAGATTCGAGCGTTCTCGATCTTGAGATCTTACCGTTCGACATTACGGCTAGCCGCGCGCATGTGCAGGGCCTCAAGAAAATAGGCGTCTTGAGCGGGAGAGAGCTGAAGCGGATAGAGGCGGGGTTCGATGCTTTGCTGAGCGACTTTGAGGCGGGAAAAATCGAGATACGCCCGGAGGACGAGGATTGCCATACCGTCATCGAGAACTACATCGTCAAGAAAATAGGCGAGGCAGGGAAAAAAATCCACACTGGTCGCAGCAGGAACGACCAGGTAGCGGTTGCGATGCGTCTCTACATGAAGCATCACCTCGTCGCTATTGAGAACAGCGCGAGAGCGCTTGCGGGAAAGTTCCTTGATTTCGCCGAAAGACACAAAGATGTTCCCATGCCCGGCTATTCGCATCTGCAGCAGGCGATGCTCTCGACGGTCGGACATTATTTTGCCGCGTATGCGGAAAGTCTCTTGGACGACGCGGACCTGCTCACATCGGTGCGGAAGCACATCGACAAAAATCCTCTTGGAACCGGTGCCGGATTCGGGAGCTCAATTCCGCTTGATAGGAAATTCACCACCAAAAAACTCGGCTTCGCCGACGTACAGGTCAATTCGCTCTACGTACAGAATTCACGCGGGAAGTACGAGAGCGCCTATCTCGAAGCCCTTGCGCAGGTAATGCTCACGCTCGGCAGATTCGCGAACGACATGGTGCTCTTCGCATCACAGGAATTCGATTACTTCACGGTAGACGAGACGCTCACGAGCGGCTCCAGCATCATGCCGCACAAAAAAAATCTCGATGTCTGTGAGATGGTGCGCGGCAACGCATCTGTTGTCATGGGCAACCAGCTCATCGTGAAGGACGTCACAAAAAATCTTGCCTCTGGCTACAACCGCGACGGACAACTCACCAAAAAGCCTCTGATGGAGAGTACGCATATCGTTGCGGATAGTATTACGGTGGCGGGCATAGTGCTCGCCGGGCTCACGCCGAAGCCGGAGAGCATCCGCGCAAAGCTACAGAGGGGCATCTTCACCGCCGACATTGCGAATGCTATGGTGATGAAGGACGGAGTGCCATTCCGCGATGCATACAAGAAAGCTGCGGGGATGGACGCGGGCGCTGTCGATCTCTTGAAGAACATCGCCGCGAAGAAGAGCCTTGGTGCGCCGGGGAACCTTGACCTCGCAGCATACCGCCGTCGTATACGGAAGAAAGTATGAGACACCTCATCTCATTGAAAGAACAAAGCGCGGATGATATCCGAGGGATTCTTGATATTGCGGCGGAACTCAAGAAAAAGTACCGGGCGGGGGAGACGACAGACATTTTGCGCGACAAGACACTTCTCATGTTCTTCCAGAAAGGTTCGACACGCACGCGCATCTCGTTTGAGGCGGGGATGACGGAGCTCGGCGGGCACGCCATTTTTCTGGAAGCATCAAAAACCCAGTTCATGTTCGCGGACTTCCGCGACGAAGTCCGCGCGATGATGCGCTTCGGGGACGTGTTCATGTTCCGTGCGCTCGATGTTGATGACGTGCTTTTGGCTGCATCATTCGACACGATACCCGTAATCGACGCGTGCAGTGAAAAATATCACCCGTGCCAGTCACTGGCGGATATCCTCACCATGTCCGAGCATTCGGGGGGATTGGACAAATTGAAAAAGATAGCTTGGGTCGGAATCGAGAATAACGTCTCGAATACCCTCAAATTGGCTTGTGCGAAGCTCGGTATAGAGGTCGCCATCGCAGCACCCGAAGTGGATGCTGACAGCGTTGATGAGGAGCTGAACGCGATGGCCGACGCGACCGGCAAGGTGAAAAGAACCCTCGAACTAAAAGAAGCGCTTGCGGGGGCACAGTATGTGCATACTGACACGTGGATGAACGCGGAATTTTTCGAGAACGGCAAACCAAAACCGCAACTCGAAAAGGAGTATCAGCGCCGCAAAGCTGCCTTCATGCCGTACCAGATGAATGCCGCGCTTATCGATACCTATGCGCCAAAGGCGGGCATCATGCACTGCATGCCGATGCATGTGGGGTATGAGATTTCCCGCGACGCCATCGAGCACAAGAATTCCGTCATCTTCGACCAGGCGGAGAACCGCAAGCACGTCCAAAAGGCGATACTTCTGTGGCTTCTTGAAAAGAACGTCTGAACACCAATTTTTGTTATTTTTCCCCGAAGAGTGTGGTATAATCGCTTCTTCTCTATGGAACTACTCGGAGAGAAATGCGCGGTCTTCGGAGTCTACGGCGAGGGACTCGAAGTCGCGCGGCTCTCATTTTTCGGACTCTTCGCGCTTCAGCACCGCGGGCAGGAGAGTGCCGGCATCGCCACCGCGAACGGCAAGACGATGACGGTGCACAAGGGCATGGGGCTCGTGTCGCAAGTTTTCAATGATGAGATTATCGGCGGTTTCAAGGGCCACATCGCAGTGGCCCATAATCGTTATTCCACCGCCGGCGGCTCGAAGGTTAAGCACGCGCAGCCCATGCTCGCGGCGGGCGCATCGGCACTCAAGACCGTTTCCTATGAGGACCCGCACCCGAGCCTCAATGATTCCGTCTCCCTCTCTTCCGGACCGGACGACGGTACCATCGCGCTGGTGCACAACGGCAACCTCCCGACGACGACTGCCCTGGAGCAATACCTCAAAGAGCGCGGTGTCGACACCGCAGAATTCTCCGATTCCAGGATGATAGTAGAAGCTATCGCGGCGCGCATGCGCGAAGGTGTAGAACTATCAACCGCTATCAAAGACGTCTATCCGTTGCTGACAGGCGCGTTCTCGCTTCTCATCATGTCGCGCGACTCACTCGTTGCTGTGCGCGACGCGTGCGGTATCCGTCCGCTCTCGCTCGCCCGGCTCAACGGCGGCTGGATTATCGCTTCGGAGACCTGCGCTTTCGGGCCCATCGGAGCGGAATACGAACGCGACATCGCACCAGGCGAACTTCTCGTGATAGACGAGCAGGGAGTTCACAGCGAACAGATAGCGACGCCGAACCCGAAACTCGACATTTTTGAATTCGTCTATTTCGCTCGCCCCGACAGCCGGCTGCTCGGCAAATCGGTCTACGAGGTACGTCGCAATTTCGGTGTCCAACTCGCGAAAGAGTATCCGCTCGAAGCGGATGTCGTCATTCCCGTGCCCGAAACGGCGATCGCATCGGCGGTCGGATATGCCGACGCGCTCGGACTGCGCTTCGAGATGGGGCTCACCAAGAACCGCTACATTCACCGCACCTTTATCACCCCGGAACAGCACGTGCGCGAACAGGGCGTGAAAGCGAAGCTGACCGCCATCCCGGAGGTGGTCGGCGGTAAACGGGTAGTCGTATTTGACGATTCAATCGTTCGCGGGACGACCTCGCGGCAAATAGTGAAAATGCTTTTTGAAGCGGGTGCAAAAGAGGTACATTTCCTCGTAGCATCGCCGCCGGTCAAATTCCCCGATTTCTACGGTATCGACACACCCCGACAAAAAGACCTTATCGCAGCGACGAAGACAGTGGAAGAAATGCAGGAGTACCTCGGTGCGACCTCGTTACGTTTCCTCTCCTACGAAGGCATGATAGCCGCGACAGGCCTTCCCGAAAATCAATTTTGCACCTCATGCTTCACAGGCATTTACCCGATAGATATCGGCGAGCGTGCAAAAGAAGTGGTTCATCCGTAAATTTTTTCTCCTGCGGGGTAGACAAAGCCCGCGGCTGCGAGTAGTCTATGACGATGTCATATATGCCAAGTGAAAAAATATTAAAAAATTACGCCGACGTGCTTGTGAATTTCGCACTTGGCGGCGGGAAGGGAATTAAAAAGGGTGACGTCGTCCGGGTTTCGAGCTCCGAATCCGCAAAGCCGCTATACATCGCGGTATGCAATACCATAGTGGACTCCGGTGGACATGTTATCTCCAACTATGGTCCCGACGATGAGCATGGCGACAAGCGCCGCAACATCAGCGTTTCCCGCCACTTCTACGAACACGCGCAACCGCACCAGCTCGATTTCTTCCCCAAGAAATACCTAAAGGGCCTTGTGGACGAGATGGACCATTCGCTATTCATCCTCGCAGAAAAGGACCCGCATGCGCTGAGAGGTGTCGACGGCAAGAAAATAATGCGTCGCGGCCTCGCACTCAAGCCGTTCATGGACTGGCGCCACGAGAAAGAGTGGAAGAATAAGTTTACCTGGACCATCGCGCTTTACGGTACGCCTGCCATGGCGAAGGAGGCGGGGCTTTCCGAAAAGGAATATTGGAACCAGATAATCAAGGCGTGCTTCCTCAACGAGAAAGACCCCATCGCCAAATGGAAAAGTGTGTATCGCGAGATAGAGAAATACCGCAGCAGGCTCAATGCTCTTTCGCCAAAAATAGACCGTCTGCACGCCGTGGGCCCTGATATGGACCTTTGGATAAAGCTCGGCGAAAAGCGCAACTGGCTCGCGGGCTCGGGGCGCAATATACCGAGTTTCGAGATATTTACGTCTCCGGATTGGCGGGGTACGAACGGCTGGATAAAATTCAATCAGCCGCTCTACCGCTACAGCAACAAAATCACAGGCATCGAGCTCGAATTCAAGAACGGCCTTGTTGTAAAGTCGAAGGCAAAGACGAACGAAAGGCTCCTGAAAGAAATGATAGCGACAAAGGATGCCAACAAGATAGGTGAATACTCACTGACCGACCGCCGCCACTCCCGCATCACCAAATTCATGGCCGAGACGCTCTTCGACGAAAATATGGGCGGCCCATACGGCAACACGCACCTGGCACTTGGCATGTCGTACCGCGACACCTTCCGCGGCGATGTCTCCAAGCTCACGAGGAAGCAAGCGGAAGCGCTCGGATTTAACGATTCATCCGTGCATACCGACATCATCTCGACCACACGTCGCACCGTGACCGCGCATCTGAAAAACGGCAGCACCAAGGTCATCTACAAGGACGGCAAGTTCGTACTCTAAAAATGAAAACGATTTATCTTGTAAGACACGGAGAGAGTGAAGGGAACGCACTGCTCACGTATCAACCCGAAGATTCCACGCTCAGCATACGAGGAAAGGAGCAGGCGGCTTTTGTTGCAGAGCGCGCCGCAAAATTGTCTATTGATGTCGTAATAGCAAGCCCAACGGTGCGCACAAAGGAGACGGCGCTCATCATTGCAGAGCGCATTCAGAAGCCTGTCGAGTATTCTGAACTATTCGTCGAGCGTCGGATACCGTCCGAACTCCGGGGGAAGCGCAAAGATGACCCGGGCATCTTGCCCGTCACGACGGCAATTTTTACATTCGACCCGCCCAACTTCAGATATTCCGATGAAGAAAATTTCCAGGACCTCACATCCCGGGCAAAGGCCGCGTTGTCGTTCCTCCGGGACAAAACGGAGGAGAATATCCTCGTCGTCGGGCACGGTTTCTTCACCCGTTTCCTCATGGCACGGGTCCTTTTCGGCGAAGAACTTACCGGAAAAGAGTGCGCGCGTGTGTTGGGGACGCTTCGTACGAGTAACACAGGACTTACGGTAATGCACTACAAAGAGGGAGCAACGGACGGCATAGAGGGTCCGGAGAACGAATGGCAGCTCATCGTCTGGAACGACCACGCACACCTGGGGTAGCGTGATATCATAGAGTCCCTATGCGTCTCACGATATCAAGCGGCATGCTTAAATTCGTCATCGGCTGGGCCGCGGTATTTCTCTTTCGGCTCATTCCTTTCCGGCCGCCGAATTTTGAGCCGATGCTGGCTGTGGTGATGCCGTTCTCCAAGCGCTACGGTATCGTCGGCAGCTTCCTTTTCGGTTTTCTCGGCATTGTCCTCTTTGATGCGATTACGAGCGGGTGGGGGAGTTGGACGGCGGTAACGGCCGTGTGCTACGGGCTACTCGGCGTAGCGGCGCACCTCTTTTTCAAAAACCGTGATGCGTCGGTCAGGAACTTTCTGCTTTTCGGGGTTCCCGCGACCGTCGCCTACGACGCCGTTACGATGATGATAGGCCCTCTTTTCATGCATCAACCTCTGATGTCGGCATTTGTAGGCCAAATTTCCTTCACCCTCATGCATCTCGCAGGGACGGTCGTATTTTCTACGCTCCTTTCCCCAGTTTTATATTTGTGGGTTGTCCACAACGAAGCGTTGGAGTTCAAAGTACCAAGTATCAAACCCCAAGTATCAAACAAGTATTGAAATATCAATTCCCCAAACGCACCCACTTGATACTTGTTACCTGATACGTGATACTTACCCCTATGAAGCATCTCGTAGAGATACAGCAGTTCGACCGGGCTTCCATTCAGAGACTGTTTACGCTCGCCAGCTCGTATGAGGGCAAGCGCGATGAATCATTAAAAGGCAAAATACTTGCCGCTCTTTTTTATGAGCCTTCCACGCGCACGCGCCTGTCTTTTTCGTCTGCCATGGTCCGCCTCGGCGGTTCCGTCATCACGATGGAAAGCGGCGGCACGTCCTCGCAAGCGAAAGGCGAGACCCTCGAGGATTCCATCAAGGTCATAAGTCAGTACGCCGACGTGATAGCAATGCGACATCAGGAGACGGGCTCGGCGAAACGCGCCGCCGCGGTATCATGCGTGCCGGTCATCAACGCCGGCGACGGCAACATGGGTCAACATCCCACGCAAGCGCTCTTGGACCTATATACTATCCAGCGGGAGCTCGGACGGGAGGACGGCATCCATGTCGCCATAGTCGGCAACCTGCGCTACTACCGCGCCGCGCGTTCGCTTTCATACATTTTGGGCAAATATAAGGACATGAGCATCACCTTCGTTTCTTCGCCGGAACTCTCGATGGCCGACGACGTCAAGGCGTACCTCAAACGCCATAAGGTGAACTGGACCGAAACGCAGGACATGAGCAGCGTCTTAAAAAGCGCCGACGTCATCTACCAGACCCGCATCGCCAAGGAGTGGATAAAGAACGATGAAGAGTATGAGAAGCAGCGCGGGCGCTACGTCATCGACCGCAAAGTCGCTGATTCGATGAAAAAAGGCGCCATCATCATTCACCCGCTGCCACGGATTGGCGAAATTACGGATGACGTAGATACGTCGCCGCATGCGGTATATTTCAAACAGGTAGGGTACGGGCTCATCGTCCGTATGGCGCTTCTCAAGACGCTGCTCGGCGGGAAGAAGAACTAGCCGCGCTGGTCGAACTTTCTCACAATCATCGCTCCGAGGCAGGCGAATGCCGCGCCAAGCAAAAGTCCCGCGAGGACGTCGCTCAAGTAGTGCACGCCGAGGTAGAGGCGGCTGAACGCGATGAGGGCAATGAGCACGGTGAGCACACTCAGCGCCGCTGTGCGCACGAGCCCCGGCGGCACCGTGCGCCACACCAAGCAGATGAGAAGGCCATAGAACACTGCAGCGAGCGTGGCGTGCCCGCTCGGAAAGGAAAATCCCGTTTCAATATACGCCCGATATGCCACTTCAGGCCGCGCCCGATGAACCGCTTCTTTTATGAGAAGTGCGGTGGCCCACGCTCCCCATACACTCACCGTAAGCGCGATGGCGTAGGGAATCTTCCGCCGCAGTACGAGCAGCAGGGCGATGCAGAGCGTGATGCCGCAGACAAAGACAGTGCTTCCAAGCTCGCTGACGTCGATAAAAAAAAGTGTCGTCGTGAGGTCGCGGTGCGTGTAGAGATATTGCAGGATGCCCGTATCCACTTCGGACAAGTATCGGATCATATGAGACGAAGAACGTAGGGCACGAAAATAATGAGGCCAACAACGAGCGCTGAACACCACACAATAAATGCGGCTCCCGAACCGATGTCTTTTATCTTGCCGATACGATGATGCTCTTCAGGGGTCACGTGGTCACAGATCTCCTCAATAGCGGTGTTGAGGGCTTCGACCGCGAGCATCGCGCCGATGGTAAGCACGACTATCAAAAACTCAGTGCGTGAAATATGCAATAGGAACGAAAGTATGAGCGTAAGAATCCCGCATATGCTCAGTATCTTGAAACTGAATTCTTCTTTCCACAGTATCATGATGGCCCGCACGGAGGGGCGTACATTCCGGACTTTTTTCTTGAACGACATGCCCCATAGTATACTGGAAACATGAAGTTTCTGGTACGGGTATTTATCGCTTGGCTGCCCATTCATGCTTGAAGTACTTGCCGCGTCCTTTCTCGTCATGCTCGCATCCATTTCGGGCAAGCTTGTGGTATGGCGGCAGGCGGGGCCGTTCGTCGAGCGTCACCTCCACTTTTTTATCAGTTTTGCGGCCGGCGTTCTTCTGGTCGTCATTTACAATGTCTCACTGGAGATCGTTGAACACGCAGGTTCGTTCAGCAGAGGTCTTCCGTGGATCGTAGCGGGCGCTGCGCTCGTTCTTATCGCGTTCCGGTATCTTCCGCACTTTCACCACCACCATGATGCCGGAGATGCAGGCCACACGCATTCCCGCATCGATGCGAACCGCATTCTCGTGAGCGACGGGATACACAACATCGGAGACGGCGTTGTTATCGTCGCGGCCTTTGCCGCATCGCCCGTGCTCGGTGTTGCGAGCACAGTGAGCATCCTCGTGCACGAAATACTTCAGGAAATCTCCGAGTTCTTCGTCTTGCGCGGTGCGGGCCTTGCGGTGGGCACCGCCCTTCTCTACAACTTTCTTGTTTCCGCGACGATACTTATCGGCTCGGTAGGAGGGTATTTTCTTCTCGAACAGTTCTCTGCGCTCCAAGTGCCGCTGCTCGGCCTTGCCGCCGGCTCGTACCTCATAGTCGTATTTCACGATCTCATTCCGCACTCGATAGACTCCGCCCGCGAGCGCGGGCACTACGGGAAACACGCGATGTTCTTCGTTTCGGGCATCGTTCTCATGACTATTTTTGTGACGTTTCTCCCGCACGCGTAGAAAGCATAACTCCGGGAGTAAAAGTAGAGGCCAGAATTGACATAGGCATGCAAATAGTGTAGGGTGCGCTCTCTTATGCATCCGGAAATGTTGATAATTAGAGCCGTTTTATTCATTCGCTCAAGCTTACGGGCCGGTAGCTGGCTCACTAAAATCGGATGGAAAAAAGGCGTTTTAGCGGCAGTCATCATCGTAGGAGCTGTTGCGGCACTTGTGCTATTACAACGAACACGTGTTGATGAACTACCGGTCACCTCCCTGAAAGTCGTCACCGTAAAGACCGTCGCTGAACTATCCGCAGACACATCTCCGCTTTCTATAATCGGCCAGGTAAGTTCAATATCAGAGGCGACCGTGCGGGCTGAGAAATCCGGGCAAGTAATCCGGGTTGCCGGTTCGCTGGGCGGCACCGTCGCCGCGGGAGCTATTGTGGCTGAAATTGAGAACGCGTCCGAACGTGCCGCCGTTCTTTCTGCCGTTGGTCTCGTGGAAGGGGCCGAAGCGAATCTCGCCAAGGTGCAAGGTGGAGTACGTCCGGAACAACGCGCAATTCTCGATGCGAACGTCACGAACGCAAATGCCGCGCTCATTGCCGCACGTGCGGGAGCGGTGTCGGCTATCCTTTCAGCTCACGCAAGCATAAATAGCGCTGTACAGGGTACAACTGACAAAATGTTCACCAACCCCGGATTTAATGGAGCCACGTTCAACATAACGTCTTCGGATTCGAGCTTAACGGTCAAAGCAGAACGCATGCGCGACGTCATAACACAATATCTGGCACGGGAATCGTCTACGTCGGGCACCTTGTCAATAAACTCCGATCTTGCGCAAGAAATCACGACAACGCAGTCGGAAGTCCGCGAAGTCCGCAATTTCCTCGACACCATCGTCAGCGCTCTCAATAAAGGTATTCCGACGCCGTCCATTTCCACAACCCTGCTCGCGACATATCTCGCCGAGGCCACGGCCGCCCGGTCGAGTCTCACGACGACACTTTCGGGCCTTTCGGTTACCGCGCAGAGTCTTGTTTCTGCGGAAGCTGCCCTCGATGTGGCACGAAAAAATCTCGAACAAGGTATAAGCGGAGGTCAGGCCGAAGACGTAGCGAGCGCACGGGCTGCTCTGAAACAAGCGCAAGGAGGTCTTGCTGCGGCACGGGCGAACCTTGAAAAGACCATCATACGCGCGCCGATATCGGGGACGATCAACTCGTTCTCTCTCAAACGCGGCGATTACGTACAAACAGCCTCGCCCGTGCTCACGGTCGCGAACAACGGCTCATTAGAGGTACTGGCGTACGTCACAGAGAATGATGCTCGTGACATAGCCGTCGGGCAAAGGGTAACGATGGACGGAGCTACGGGAGTAGTCACACGCGTTGCACCCGCGCTGGACCCTCTTACGAAAAAAATAGAGGTGCGCATGAGCGTCGATAATTCCCGCGATCTCACCAACGGACAATCGGTGCTCACGACGATAGCCCGCACGTCCGTGGGGGAGTCGCCTACCACGGCGCGGATCACGATACCGATATCAGCCGTCAAGGTCGAATCAGAGCGGTCTATCGTCTTCACCGTCGATGCCGGCGTCCTTACGGCGCATGAGGTCAAGCTCGGAGCCCTTCTTGGTGAGCGTGTCGTCGTCTCCGCAGGACTTACTCTTGATATGCGTATCGTTACCGATGCGCGGGGTTTGCGCGAAGGCGAAAAAGTTGAGCTGAAGTAGCCGAATATGCCCCGCAGTGAAATGTGCCTTCGGCTCAAACAACGTATGAGAACCAACAGCAAACAACTCCAAAAGTGCTCCGGTCGAGAGAGCAAGTACCAAGCCGCGGCAGGACGGCATGCCGCCTGCCGCAAAGGCACATTCTACTGACGGGGTATGTTGCCGCTCTGGAAATTTTTCATAGAGAAACGCCAGTTCACCATTCTCATCATCGTCGGATTCGTCATCGCCGGTACCGCGGCGATGCTCATGATGACCAAGGAATCGACGCCGGAAGTGCAGATACCGGTCGGCGGTGTGACGGTCGTTCTTCCGGGAGCGTCGCCGGAAGACGTCGAACGGCTCGTTACCAACAAAATAGAGGAGCATCTCGCGAATCTTCCCGATTTGAGCAAGCTCACTTCGTCGTCCCGGGAGAGCGTCTCAGTCGTCATAGCTGAATTCAACGCTTCGGCCGACATACAGAGATCCATACAAAAACTGAAGGACGAGGTAGACAAGATAGTGGCTGACCTACCGGCCGAAGCAAAGACCCCGGTAGTAATCGAAGTAAATTTCGTAGACCAGCCGATACAGCTTATATCGGTAAGCGCCGACCTTCCGTCCGCGCAATTCGCCGAGCTTGCCGAAGAAGGGAAGCGCGAGCTTCAGGCGGTAAAGGGTGTTTCGCGCGTGGATATATCGGGCGTCCGCGACCGCGAGATACAAGTCGTGGTCCGCAAAGAGGAGATCGCGCGGCTCGGCATCTCTTTGCCGCAGGTCGTGGGTGCGATTGCCGCAGCCAATGCCTCGCTGCCCGTAGGCTCGATCACGGTCGACAATATTTCGTACGCCGTTGCGTTCAGAGGAAGTCTTGATACGGTCGAGGATATCGGAAGCGTCGCTATTCTCAATGTCGGCGGGCAAGTGATCTATATCCGGGATATTGCAAATGTATCGGACGGGGTACAGAAGGCCACATCGTATTCACGCATTTCCGTACTCGGCGCACCTTCCAGGCAAGCGATGACCCTAGGCGTACTGAAAGTGCGCGGGTATGACATCACAACCGTTACGAAAGCGGTGAAAGGTAAGCTCGCAGACCTCCAAAAGGGGATATTGCAAGGAAGCGATGTAGTCGTTTCATACGACGCGGGCGACGAGGTGCAAAAGAATCTTTCAGAACTGACGCAAACGGGTCTTGAGACCGTAGCGCTCGTCATGCTTGCGCTTTTCCTCACCATAGGGTGGCGCGAAGCGGTCGTCGCAGGGCTTTCTATTCCGCTTTCGTTCCTTATGGCTTTCATCGGGCTTCTCTACAGCGGCAATACGCTCAACGTAGTTTCGCTCTTCTCACTCATCCTCGCTATCGGTATCCTTGTCGATTCGGGCATCGTCATCGTTGAAGCCATTCATACGCGCACGCGCATCTATGGCGACAAGCAGCGTGCCGCGCTCGAAGCCCTCCGCGAGTACGCCTGGCCGCTTATGGGCGGCACCATCGCAACGGTCGCGTTCTTCGTACCGCTCTTCTTCATTTCCGGCATCGTCGGTAAATTCATCGCCTCGATCCCGTTCACGCTCGTATTCGTTCTTCTTGCATCCATTTTCGTGGCGCTCGGTCTCGTTCCCACGATAGCGAACATGATGGCGGCCAAGGAAGAATCCGCGCTTATGAAGCGCCAGGAAGAGTACGCCGAACGTGCACGCGTGTGGTACGCCGGCCGCCTCAAGGCATTCCTCCAGAACCGCCGCGGGCAAAATCGTTTTCTCGCGGTCATGCTCGTGGGATTCATCGTAGCGCTTGCGCTCCCCGTTACCGGCATCTTAGGCGTATCTTTCTTTCCGCAAGCCGACGGCGAATTCTTGTACGTCGACATGGAAATGCCGCAGGGGACCGACCTCAGTCGTACGGACTTGGCCGCACGTGCCGTGGAAGATAGGCTATTCGGTGACCCGCGTTTTTCATCACTCATCACGACAGTCGGCACGCTCAGCCCGTTCTCCAGTTCGGACGGCTCCGTGTCTGCGGACTCGCGGTTCGCAAATATCACTCTCAACCTCGTCAAAGACCGCGCACAGACCTCGACCGAAATACTCGCCGATGTAAAGAATATGCTCGCGGACGTCCGTATCGCAGAGATCCGAGCGGGTGAACCGTCGGGCGGGCCGCCGGTCGGCGCCGCCGTCCTCATCAAATTCCTCGGCAAAGACCGAACTGCGCTGAATAACACACTCGTAAAAGCGCGCAAAGTGTTGGAGCAAACGCCGGGTGTGACCACGGTGAATTCATCGAACAAATACGACAGTACACAGTTCGTCCTTTCTATCGACCGCGGCAAACTTGCTTTCGTCGGGATTTCTCCAGCGGCGATCGCTTCTACCTTACGTACAGCGGTTTCCGGCGTAACCGCCACTTCGCTCACCGGAGGCGAGAAAAATGTGGACATTGTGGTTTCTCTCAATCTAAATCCGGGTGCAGTCGACCCGCACGAATCGTCCTACACATCTCTCAGCAGCCTGCGTCAGGTACCGCTTATCACCTCCACGGGGCGAACGGTCCTCTTGGGTTCGCTTGTCTCCGAATCTATCGCACAGAGCAATACATCCATTGCCCACGAAAATAGGGAACGCGTAGCTACGCTCACCTCGGACGTGCTTCCGGGCCACAGTACCGCTGAAGTGCTTGCCGCTTTCAACAAAGCATTCACAGAGGCGGATATGGACGAAGGTGTCCGCATGTCGGTGGGGGGAGAGAATGAGGAGACGAACAAATCATTCATGGAGATGGGATACGCGCTCATCGCGGGGATAGTACTCACCTTCGTGATATTGGTGCTCGCATTTGATTCGTTCCGCTTCGCCGGCTTCCTTTTGCTCCTCGTGCCGCTCTCGCTCATCGGTGTCTTCGGAGGGCTCGCCATCACGCTCCAGCCGCTCTCGTTCCCGTCGGTGATGGGCGTCATCGCGCTTGCGGGCGTCATCATCAACCACGCCATCATTCTTATGGACGCTATCATTCAGCGTTTGAAACAGGGAGCAGGGAAACAATTCATCGATATTCTCACCGAGGCGGCGACCACACGTTTACGCCCCATTTTCCTCACGACGATAACGACGGTGATAGGCATGGTGCCGCTCATCTTCGCGTCAGGGCTTTTTGGGCCGCTCGCTTTGGCGATCCTTTTCGGGCTTTCATTTGCAATGATACTCACATTGATACTTATTCCCGTCCTTGTGTACCGGTGGCCCGGCACTCTGCCGCCTGATGTGAAGCGGTAATCAACACCGACGACGTGCATTCGGAGCGACGTTTGGTATTCTTTTTCGGTGGAAGAGAACGAGCCCGACAAAACAAAACCGTGGATCCTCAATAAAATGATCCAGATATCAGAGCGCCTGCTCGATTCCGATGAGACCGCGAATATTCTCATCACCATTCTCGTCCTGCTTGCGTTCCTGCCGGCCCTCGGCATCGGCGTCACTCTGACACGCGCCACCGCGCCCACGCATCAAGTAGAGATCAGCAATTGACCGCTCTGCATTGTGTCGGAAATTTGCTAGTATTGAGAATATGAGCGAGCAAGATATCCGCGCAGAACGGCTAAAAAAACTCGACATCCTGAAAGCGGCCGGTATGGAAGCGTACCCGGCGGACTCACACCGCGATATAAGCAATGCCGATGTCGCCGCTCAATTCGACGAGCTAGAAAAGAGCGCGCGCAAAGTCCACCTTGGAGGACGCGTCATGTCGCTGCGCGGGCAAGGAGGCATCGTGTTTGCCGACCTGTACGATGGAACAGGGCGTATGCAGCTTGTTCTTCAACAGGCTGAAATGGATAAGGAGATGTTCGAGCTTTTTGCTAACACGGTTGATGCTGGAGATTTCGTCGAGGCGTCCGGGACGATGTTCAAGACAAAGCGTGGAGAGCGTTCGCTGAAAGTTCAAAAGTGGCGCATGCTCGCCAAATCGTTGTTGCCGATGCCGGCCGAACACTTCGGCCTAAAAGACGAGGAGCTGGTGCTGCGCCAGCGGTATCTCAACATTTTGCTTGACGAAGAGGTGCGAAAGATGTTCGTTCGTCGTGCAAAATTTTGGCAGTCGGCGCGGGATTTTTATCTCACTCGGGGATTCCTCGAAGTAGAGACGCCGGTCCTCGAGACGACGCCCGGGGGCGCAGACGCGCGCCCGTTCAAGACGCATCACCACGCACTTGATATGGATGTGTATTTGAGGATCTGCGCGGGAGAGTTGTGGCAGAAGGAACTGTTGATAGCGGGATTCCCAAAAGTATTCGAAATAGGGCGCGTCTTCCGCAATGAGGGCCAATCCCGCGAGCATTTGCAGGACTATACGCAGCTTGAGAGCTACGAGGCTTTCGCCGATGCGAAGTCAGGAATGAAGTTTTTGCAGGACCTCTACCGGCATATCGTCAAAGAAACCTACGGACGCTATACCTTTGAGATCGGTGAGCACACCGTCGATTTTGCAGAGGAGTGGCCGGAAATAGATTTCTGCACCGCGATACAAAAAGAATTCGGTATTGACCCTATTTCATGCACCGAAGATGAGGCGATAGACGCAGCCAAAAGCGCGGGTGTGACATTCGGAGAGTCTCCCAACAAAGCACGGGCAATTGACCACTTGTGGAAAAAAATCCGCAAGGGAATCGCAGGCCCGGCATTTTTGCGAGGAGTGCCTGTCTATCTTTCGCCACTTGCAAAACAGATGATAAAGAGTCCCGAGAAGGCGGACCGCGTCCAGATAATTATCGCGGGCAGTGAGGTGGGGAACGGGTACAGCGAACTGAATGATCCGCAAGACCAGCGTGCACGGTTCGAAGAGCAGCAGGCGCTTCGCGACGCAGGCGACGACGAAGCGCAACGGCTCGATGAAGACTACATCCGTGCTATGGAGCACGGCATGCCGCCGGCATTCGGCTTCGGCGTCTCCGAGCGCCTTTTTTCATTCCTTGAGAACCGCCCCGCGCACGAGGCTCAGATTTTCCCGCTCCTACGCCCGAAGCCTCCCAGTGCCTAACTCTTTTTGCTGACAACCGTCATCGAGCCGAAAATCGAGAAGGTCAAAAAGCGCTTTGCGGAGTTGGTGAGGCAATGAGCCCCGAATCAAAACATGATGATGTTCTCAAACGTATTTCTTATACTGCCGGTTATATTCTCTGCCATGTATCATGAATGGCTGTATTTTTTCTTTGCCGCAGGTCTCGTTATTTTCTCACCGCTCTATCACTGGTATAAGTTTCATAGGCCAAACTCCACAGCCTTCCCCATATTCATGTGGTGTGACACAGCTTTTGCCCTCGGCGCTTTTTTATATATGTATTTTTATGTGTATCGTTATACTCCTCAAGAATTCAAGCTACTCTTGTTCGGCTCGCTATCCGCTGTCGTTTTGTTTTTCTGGTACGGACGGCGCGCGGACTATGACAAACTACATCCATGGTTTCATATTATCGCCCCCATCATATCTTCAAGCATTCTTGTTTTGACGCATTTAAAATAATTCCAACATCGTACCAAATCTATGACACGTGAAGATTTTGAAAAGTTGATTGCCGATGGGTACGAGCAATTGCCGCAATGGGTGCGGGAGAAAATAAAGAATGCGGCGATTTTGGTCGAGGATGAGCCCTCGCAAGAGGACCGGGAAGCGGAGGGACTTGGCGATGATGAGACGCTGCTCGGCTTGTACAAAGGCATTCCGCTTTCTGCGCGCGGCGGGGAGTACGGCGTCGGCATGACGATGCCCGACACGATTACCCTGTACCAAGTCCCCATTGAGGAAGCCGCGGAGGAAGACGGTTTACCCGTCGCGCAGGTGATAGCGGAGACCATTTGGCACGAATTTGCCCACCATTTCGGGATGGATGAGCACGAAGTGAGGAGTCGTGAGGATAAGAGGGACAGTTTGTAATCATGGTATAAAGGTGGGTATGGCAAAACTGTCGGAAATCCTGAAAGAGCGGGGCTACGTCTACCAGCATTCTTCCGACAAACTGGGCGAAATTACGGACGGTCCGAAGCGTACCGTTTACCTGGGTGTGGACCCCACGGCGGATTCCATCCATGTGGGCAACTTGGCGGCATATATGCTTTTGCGCCGCTTCGCCGATGCCGGGCATAAGGTGATACTTCTCATCGGGGGAGGCACAGGTATGATAGGCGACCCCAAGCCGGATGTAGAGCGGCCTCTTCTCAGTATCGAAGAAATTACGGCACGTTCCGAAAAATTAAAAGCGCAAGCGGGGAAAATACTCGGAGGTATCGAAGTGCAGCTCGTCAACAACTATGATTGGCTAAAAAAGCTGGATCTCATATCGTTTCTCCGCGACACGGGGAAATATTTTACGGTCAATTCGCTCGTTAAGAAAGACGCCATCAGCGCTCGCATGAAAAGCGAGGAGGGGATTTCCTTCACCGAATTTTCGTACCCGCTTCTGCAGGCGTACGATTTTTGGCACCTGTTCAAGAAACATAAGTGCGATGTCCAAATAGGCGGCTCCGACCAGTGGGGCAACATCGTCGCGGGTGTGGAGCTTATTCGGCGCAAAGAGAACAAGACCGCCTACGCGCTCACAATCCCCATCATCACGGACAAAGCGAGCGGCAAAAAATTCGGCAAGAGCGAGGGCAATGCCGTCTGGCTCGATGCGGAAAAGACCTCGCCGTACGCGTTTTACCAATTCTGGCTCGGAGTGAGTGACGAGAGCGTTGTAGACCATCTCAAGATATTCACCTTACTTTCCGATATGGAAATAGAGGCCGTAATGGAAATGCATCGCCGTGACCACAAGGAACATCATGCGCAGCATCTCTTGGCCCGTGAGGTTACGACGCTCGCACACGGCACAGAAACGGCAGAGACCGTGGAGAGGGTCTCGAGCGTGCTCTTCGACGACGCAGGCCTCAAAGACCTCGACGATACCGCGTTCGCGATGTTGAAAAGTTCCGCTCCGTCGCAAGAAGTCGGCGCAGATGAGCTCTTGGTAGATGTGCTGGTGAGGACCAAGCTTGCCAGCTCCAAGCGCGAGGCGCGCCTTTTCCTCAAGGATAAAGCCGTTAATTTGAACGGAGAGATAGT
>CAZQGK010000002.1:0-24225 GCA_964592945.1 uncultured Candidatus Saccharibacteria bacterium | reverse complement strand
CTCCACAATCGAAATGTTCCATGCTACGCTTTAGCGCATGTGGGGACACATTCTGCAGGCCAACTCCGTACTGTTGGCATTGGCCAGTATCTTCCTTGTCTATTCAATCGGGAATGCGATATTGACCTGGTCGTGGAAACAACTGCTGCTCTCGCTCCTGCTGTTCATTTTTCTCGGAGTTACCGAGGTCATCTTTGCCGCCCTGCAAGAGCCCTAAAAGGAGTGCCGTCTACAGGTGCGCATCCATTACTTGATGCGCCGCTTTTCTAATCACGAATACGTGATAACAAAATCGGGAGCCCTAAAGGACTGCTGTATAAGCCCTACCAACGCCAGTACAAGACCGGGAGCCACTTTCGTATGTACGGATCGAGGCTGTAACGCCGCCAACAACGCCCAAACCAAAGCGCGACAAAGACGATGACATAGATGGCGGCGGCGCCAATATTAGTAGAGCCTGCAACATAGGGTCCGCCAAATCCTTCGGCAGTAGACCAAACGACCAACATCATCGCGATTCCGCCCGCGATTCCTGCCTGAGTAAACACCCCGAACAAAAGGCTGAGTGCTATCGCAGTCTCCGCTACCGCCACGATGATAGCGAAAGAATACGGGTCCACATTTGCCCCGTTTACCCACAGATCGATCCACGATTGAACGAGAGGAGGCTGATTTTGTGTTCCTCCTTGGACGTAAGACGCGAAGGCGTCAAGGAATGCCGGATTCCACTTGAATGCGGCGTCAATGAGCCACACCGCGCCGAAAAGGATCCTGAGTAATGCAAATGGTTTTTCTCCTGATATGTCCATATATTCCGGCCGCTATCTCATCTGACCGTTCTCGTAATGGTATCACTTGCGGGAACGATGTTTGCGCTCGGCTGTGCATTGCTGAGGCGTGGCAGGACTTGGCTAGTCGTATTTTTCCTGACGGAAAAATCACCCAGCCCGCCCTCGCGGTTTTTGCCTTTCGCTTCGCTCAAACAAAAACATCGCTCCGGGCTGCAAGTCCGCACGCGAGGCAAGCAGTTGCCTCGTTCCCCGCGCAATCCGAATACTGAAAAAGCTCCCGACATGCGGGAGCCTTTTCAGTATTTGTTGCGGGGGCAGGACTTGCACCTGCGACCTCAAGGTTATGAGCCTTGCGAGCTACTACTGCTCCACCCCGCTTTTGCCAATGTACTACAAGCGGGATGCAGACGCAATGAATCGCAAAAAATGTTTATGTGATGAAGCGGGATTCTTTCAGAACTTTCTCATACAGCGCGATGACGCGGCGCGTTTCGCGCGGCGTGAGCTGATGCGCACTACCATCGTGCGCTATTTTGTTGCGTATCTTGTGCGCCTCCCATGCAAGGTCGATCGAATTAAAATTCGTTCGGTCAACGCCGCGCATTTTATCGGCCATCGTCTCGCCCCTGTAGCCCATCACATCAAGCAGCTCATTGAGCATGATGTCGGCTTCCAAAATCGCGAGCCGCCACGACTGCTCGGAGTCGCTCCCTGCTTGTTCGAGTATCCTGTTCCAGCGCAACTGCGTTTTCGGCACGTCGTGCGCGACGACCGTGCGCTGAGCGGCCGCGAATCTACGCCTCTCAATCTGGCGTATCTGGAAAACCCGTATCGAGCAGTAGATCGAAAGCGCACCCAGCAACAACGAGATTAGGAGGGAAAACGCGACAAAGGTACTCCACTGTTGGAAAAGCCTGTCATACGCCCCCGGCGCTGATGCCGTCTGTAGATACTGAACGATCTGCGGGGCGGTCACAGGGGCCGTAATGGGTGTGGCGAATGGCGACGCTTCTCCCGAAGGTGCCGGAACTCCGGTACCCGAGATGCTTACCACCGCACCGGGGATCCACTTGAATGCGACCTCGCCGAGAAACCACAACGCCGCACCTATAGAGCTGCCGGGAGTGGGATTGGAGTCCATCGGTCCATTATAATCCAGATTTTTCGACGTCTGCGCCTATTTTGAACAATGTTTCTTCCGACCGCCAATCCCCGATTATCTGGAATCCGACCGGTAGTTTCTTCCCATCGCGCGCCACCGTGCCACCGGGTACTGATATCGCCGGCACGCCCGCGAGATTTACCGGCACCGTGAAAATATCTTCGAGGTAGAGAGATACGGGGTCATTATTCTTCTCGCCGAGCTTGAACGCGGGAGAGGGCGTCGTCGGCATGACGATGGCGTCGACCGTCCCGAATGCCTTTGCGAAATCCGCGCGTATGAGTTCGCGGACAGAGCGCGCTTTGCGGTAATAGGCATCGGCATAGCCGGAGGAAAGCACGAAGGTACCGACGAGTATGCGGCGACGCGTCTCTTGGCCGAATCCTGCAGCCCTCGTCTTTGAATACACTTCCCCGATGACGTCGGCGGGAACGGAGAGCCCGTAACGGATGCCGTCGAGACGCGCGAGATTCGTAGAAACTTCCGCGGGATTGATGATGTAGTACACCGCGAGCGCGTATTGCAAGGACGGCAACACGACGTCGACGAGCGAGTACCCTTTGTCTTTTAAGGTCTGCAGCGTGTTCTCAAACTCCGCACGCATTTCAGAGTTGAGGTCGTTAAGAAACTCCCGCGGCACCCCTATCGTTTTACGTTCAACTGTTTCCTGTGTTGCACCATCAGGGAGCGACGTACTATCCATCGGGTCATGGCCGCGAATCGCATCAAAAAGAATCCGCGCATCGCTGACGTTCTTTGCGAGAGTGCCTATCTGATCGAGTGAAGAAGCCGCCGCGATAAGACCGGAGCGGGAGACCGCGCCGTACGTCGGCTTCAATCCTACGACGCCGCAAAAGGCCGCAGGCTGGCGGATAGAACCACCTGTATCACTGCCGAGCGCAGCAAGCGCCATGCCCGCTGCCACGGCCGCAGCCGAGCCGCCCGAAGTGCCTCCCGGCACACGCGATGTATCGTGAGGATTCTTGGTCGGCCCGTACGCGGAATTCTCGGTCGAGCTGCCGAGCGCGAATTCGTCCATATTCGTCCGGCCGAGAAATATCACGCTCTGAGCTTTCAACTTTGAAATGACTGTCGCATCGTACGACGCGCGATAATTTTCCAAAATCTTTGAGGCGGCGCTAACGACACGCCCTTCGATGA
Source organism: uncultured Candidatus Saccharibacteria bacterium (assembly GCA_964592945.1). GTDB lineage: Bacteria > Patescibacteriota > Minisyncoccia > Phycocordibacterales > UBA2100 > UBA10103. The sequence continues at coordinate 21,111 of CAZQGK010000002.1, read as the reverse complement.
GCATGTTGTCTTTGACGGCGAGAGGGATTCCCGTAAGCGGCTGCGATTTGCCTGCGACAATCACCGCATCTGCGGCCTTTGCCTCCTCGCGTGCCGAATCCGCCCACACTTCGAGGTAGGCATGGATTTCTCCGTCTTTCTTTGCAATAGCATCCAAATAGGCGTTCGTAAGTTCGAGCGCCGAGTATTCCTTCGCATCAAGCGCCCGCCGTGCCTCTGCAATGGTAAGTGTGGAGAGGTCCATGCTATTTTTTGCGCGAAATGACCTGCTTTACCGCCACACGGTCCCCTTCCCGCGCGGGCGCAGCATCCAAAAGCGTCTTCGTATATTTCCCGCTCTCAATAGGATTCTCGTCGGCACGCATCACATTACGCAGTGCGGGTGAAGTAGCTTCAGCTCCCGCGCTTACTTTCTGGATGGTGTCCACAAAATGCAAAATCGCCGGAATCTCCGTTTCCAGTTTCGCCAACTCATCCGAGCCCACCTCCAACCGCGCAAGCTTCGCCAACGCAGCAATATCAACTTTAGGCTGAGTCATTGCAATACTATACGCACAAACAGCCCTTCTGTCAGCACGGATACGCGTTATTTCTCCGGCGGGGTAACCTCCCCCGCGTAGCTCGTCTTCATGGCCGTCCTGAAGTCATCGATGCGGGCAGCAATGCCGTTTCCGAGCAACCACCGCACTTTCACATCCACTGCAACGTCGGTATGGTCATAGCACGGGATTCCGCCTGCCTTTATAGCTGCGGCGCCTGTTTCGTAATGGGTAGCAACCGCACTTCCGCCCGCAAACTTTGTCGTGATAAAAATCGGGACCAAGTACTCCTCGGTCGCTTGCTTGATAACGGGAAGTAAGTTGTATTGTCCCTCTGAGCACACGTTGCCTTCTCCGAGAGATTTGAGAATCATTGCAGAAACACCGCCGTTGGTGATGAACCCCAAAACGACATTTGGGTCTATGCCGGGCGACAATTCGAAGCTGATGACGCCGCGGCCAAATTTCGGCGCAAGATTGATTTTGCTGTCGGCTTTTCCTCGCAGTCGAACGCCTGTAGTTTTTAGATGGATCCCATTCGAGTCGATATATCCAACCTCGGGATAGGAGGGAGACTGGAATGCATCAAACCTTCGTTCACTTAATTTCAAAGACCGGCAGCCGAGCAATATCTTGTCCCAAAAATTCACAAGAACGTCAGCCACCTCAAGGTCGATTGCGGCATTCAAAGTTCTGAATAGATTCTCAAGATTGAACTTCCCGTCACCGCCCGGTGCATAGATCGGATTTTGCGCGCCCGTAATGCACACGGGGATGCGTAGACCGCTTTTCCCCGGCTCGGTACCATGTAATGCTAGGGCAAGGGCGGTCGCCGTATACGCCAACGTATCGGTACCGTGAGCAATTGCAACACCGTCATAATTTTCTTCGTCCTGTGCTTTTTTTACACGAAAGATAAGCTTCTCCCAATCATTCGGGGTCATGTTGGTGCTGTCCCTCGCCGTGACGAACTCAAAGGTGACATCCGCATTTTGCTTTAAATCTTCGATAGTAGATTCGCAGGCGGCCTTAAAAACATCACTATCTTTGGGAGGTGCCAAGAGAACTTGGTCACCGATCTTCTCAGGAATCATTCCGATGGTTCCCCCGTTGTAAAGAAACAGTACCCGTTTTTTTGTTGCCATTACTGTGAAAGACTACGCCTGTAACGCAGGTTGTCAAATTCTGCAAAATCCAGTTGGCTGCATTTAATTGGATTTATTTTCGCCGTAAGAATCTTCAAACTCCTTTAGAATTTCCTCGACTAAATCACGGTGCATCGGATATCGTAGTTCAGACGCCGACAAGAAGGTTTGCAAAGATACAAAAGCAGCATTGAATTCATCCTGGAAATTTTGTGCTGATTCGGGACCGACATATTTCGCAGATTCAAAGTCAATAATACGACCGTCCAGCGTAATATTATGTCCCTCTCTCAAGTATGAATGGATCCATCCGTGTTTATGCATTAACCCGAGACTTTTTCCGACCGTTTTCGCAAGCCACCGATAATGTTGTTTTGCCCCGAAATCTTCGGGGTCCACCCCGAGCTCTTGCGCAAGTAATAGACGGGCGTCTTCAACAAGAAGGTTTCTTTTCGCTCTCGATGTTGTATCTAAGCTCAATTCGGTGAACGAGTCGAAATGAACATCCTTCAGCCGTGCGTGCGTTCCGAACGCCCGAACTTCAAGAACTGGGTCTGAATTCTCGGGAATCAAGCCGAGCGACTTTGCCTCCGTTATTGAGATTTTTTTACCCTGGTGAATTATTTCTTCCAACGCAATTATCGCAATCACCCCGTGTGTCCGGATTCCGTACTCGCGAAACATCTCGGTGCAATCTTTGTCTCTAAAAGCGTCTTCTGAATTTAATATTCCCCACGCCTTTTCCGGATTTTGGTGTTGAATTTTAACATCCTTTACAGATGCCGTGGGAGAACGATTTAATTCCGGCAAACCAGTTTCTATGTAGCCCAATCCTTTTATATCCACGTCCCTATACAACTCTTTCTCTGTTCCCCCACCCCTGCCACCAAAGACGATCCTACCTAATAACGCTGTTCTTCCATGGTGTATCTTTACCTCTACGTCTCGGGATTTCTGTCCCGCCTGCACTTGGTCAGTCACAAAAAGCCCTAGATTTGTTGCTTGCCCGACTTTCATGTCAAACGGAAAATCTATGTCCGGATTCACATAAAGCACGTGATTTTTAACTTCCACGGCAGGAAATGTCTCTTTAGAAGCTTCTAACTTGGGCGCGAGTCCTACAGGAATGTTATTTTTTTCAAAATTCATAGGACCAATGTTCTAGCTCAGCATTTGTAGAAATTGTTCCTCGGAAAACACAGCCACTCCGAGCTCGCGTGCTTTATCGAGCTTTGAGCCGGCGTTTTCGCCTGCTACGACCGCTGTCGTTTTGGCGGAAACGGATTCTGCTATATGGGCGCCGAGGGTGCGGAGTTTTTCCTTTGCCTCATCGCGAGACATACTTTCAAGCGTACCGGTGATGACGTAGGTTTTGCCCGCGAGCGGAAGGCTCTTTTTCTGCGCCGCGGGAGATTTGATGACGAGCAGCTTCTTGAGCCGCGCGAGGAGTTTCAGATTCTCTTTGTCGTGGAACCACTCATGCACTGCATGTGCCATGATATCCCCCATTCCGTCTATCGCATTCAACTTCTCCTCGCTCGCCGAGGCGAGTGCATCGATGGTGCGGAATTCCTGCGCGAGGAGGATTGCGGTTTCTTCGCCGATGTGCGCAATGGAAAGCCCCACCAAAAGCCGCGCGAGTTCGACTTCGCGGGAGCGCTCTATGGATTCGATGAGCTTCTTCGCGGATACTTCCGCGAATCCTTCGAGCGGCAGGACATCGCCTTCGGTCAGGGTGAAGATATCGTCGAAATGCTGTATGAGGCCGTTCTCCAATAGGAGGTCGACGGTCTTTTTGCCCAAGCCTTCGATATCGAGTGCGTGTTTGCCCGCGAAATTCTGAAAGACGCGGCGCGAGACCGCGAAGGATTTCTTGTCGACACAGCGCCACGCGGAAGCCCCTGGAATGCGCTCAATGCGCCCGTCGCCGCCGCATTCGAGAATGTGCGCCGGCCATTTGAAGGGTTTTGCATTCTTTGGCCTGACGCCTTTCACCACTTCGACGATTTCGGGAATGACATCCCCCGCTTTTTGCAACACGACCGTATCGCCGATGCGAACGTCGAGGCGATTAATCTCGTCCTCGTTGTGCAGAGTCGCGCGTGAGACGGTCGTCCCCGCGACCGCAACGGGCTTTAAATGCGCGACGGGTGTGACGACGCCCGTGCGACCTATCTGGAAGACGATGTCTTCGAGTATCGTCGTTACTTGCTCGGCGGGAAATTTGAACGCGATAGCGAATCGCGGCGCCTTGCCCGTGTAGCCGAGCACATCCTGATACTTTTTTTCATTTACTTTGATGACGACACCATCGGTCCAGTATTCCTGGTGTCTCCCCTTTTTCTTCCACGCCTCCCAGTAGGCGATGCATCCTTCAATATCATTCGCGTGTATGTGATGCGGGTTTACTTTGAAGCCGAGTTCCCGCAAATAATCGAGCTCCTCGGCCTGAGTGAGAGGCATCGCCTCGTTCGTTTGTGCAACGTCATAGATAAACATGTCGAGTTTGCGGCTCGCGGCAACTGATGGGTCAAGCTGGCGGATAGAGCCCGCGGCGACGTTGCGCGGATTGGCATACAGCGGTTTGCCCGCCTTTGCCTGCGCCTTGTTCAATGCCTCCAGGTTCTTGGAGCTCATCCACACTTCCCCCTCCACGATGATGTCGACGGGGCGCTCAAGCGAAAGCGGCACGGATTCAATGGTCTTTATGTTCTGTGTCACATCCTCACCGACGGCACCGTCGCCGCGCGTCGCCGCGGTCGTGAGTATCCCCTTTTCATATTCCAAAATGACTTTGAGGCCGTCAATTTTGAGCTCGCCCACGTACGTGGGGGCGACTTGGCCGTGAGTGGAACGGAGAAACCGCTTCACGCGTTCATCAAACGCGCGGATATCTTCGGGAGTGAACGCGTCGTTAAACGACCACTGTGCGACCTTGTGCCGTACCTTTTTGAAGCCAGGCAGGGGCTTCCCCGCTACCCGCTGCGACGGAGAATCTGGTGAAATGAGAGACGGATGCACTGCTTCGAGCTCCGAGAGCTCACGCTTTAGGGAATCCAGCGCTTCCTGTGATATCTCCTCTTTGTCGTAGACGTGGTAGAGGCGGCGGTAGCGGTTGACCGCCGTTTTCAGCTTTTCGTACCTCTCGCGTACCTCCTTTGGGATTGTCGGCATCTAACTATCATACTCTAGAGGCGAAAAAATATCCCAGACTGCGAGGCGAGGGAAAGTCGGCGACCGAAACGTACTGAACGTACGATGAGGGCGACGACTGGGGCCCGCAACGAAGCAGATGGGGTATTTTTTCGCCTCTAGTAGTGGAGTTCCACGGAGCGTTGCAATGCCCGCACGCTCGTCCCGATAGAAGCGCAATTTGTACTATACCCATCAGCGTGGATGACGGTCCGCACCGGGTCCGTCGGCAAACCCGCAACGCAATCTCCGCTCGCGTTGAATGTGCCCTGGCATTTTGTGACCGACACCTGCGCACAAAGATTACCCGAACCGGAGATCGTTACATCCCGGAAGAGGTCCATTTGCGCTGATGTCATCGTGTAAGGATAGGATGGCGGATTAGGGCGGTCCGGACTGAATGGCATCATCGATTGCCCGTCGCACAAGGGCCCCGACGCCTCAGGGATAGCGCACCCCGGACTTACCGCCGTCGTAGAGCTCGCAAAATAGTTGCAGCGGAAATCCCAGTACAGCGCACATTCGGCGGCAGTATCGGCGGCGTAGAACGCGAATTGCGAATCACGTCCGAGCGCTGAGAGCGTAACCTGTTTTTGAGCGATACCGAATATCGCGGCGCCTACCGCGAGTACGACGGAAGAGACGAGCGCGGCGAGCAGGAGTGTGAAGCCCCGCTCTGATACCCGACCTTTACCGTTGTGCATCTGTTTTTTCATAGTCATTATTGAGCTGAATCGTCATTGGCCCACCGGTACAAATTCGCCGAGATGCTGAACGTGCGTGTCTGGATGGAACCCGTCCGCCAAGAAACGGTGACGGAGACCCGTATTTCCTGCGGCACGCCGCCGGCATCAGCACTTACGACCGTTGCACGCACGATACGCGTGAAATACGTTTCATCCCAGCCTGATTCATACCCGTACAACGGAAGGTCGGAACCGATATTGGTCTGAAGAGGCGGACATACCTGCCCCGGATAGTCCAAGCATCTCGTTATTGCGAGTGCGGGATCAGGCTTCCTTGCGTCAATGGTAAAAGAATTATCTTGGGTGGCGGTCGTTATGGGTATTTGCCCCAAAATATCGATCCCGCTCTCTCCTTGTGTGATCTTGAGTACCTGCGCGTCGCGGATACTCCGGAGCGCTTCGATGGCTTCCTGAGCGAGGTAAAAAGCGGTGATCTGATCGCGCGCGTAGTACGCAGTCGAAAGTCCTTTCGACGCAAGCGTCATCGGCGCGACGATGGCAATCGAAAGAAGCGAGATTGCGATGAGCGTTTCGATAAGCGAGAACCCGCCAGATGTTGTGTTCCGGTTTTTCATAGATCAAGTACGCGTTGAACGGCGGTTGCTTGGATGTGGAATGTGGTGTGTGCCGTCGTGCCTGGAGCCCCGGCGCTTCCCTTGATGACGATAACGACCTTCGGCTGTACCGCGTCCGGTCGCTGCGTGCCGACGACATAAAAGAACATACCGTCGATGGACACCTCAGGAGCGGTGATTGGCACCGCATTTGCGATCGATCCGGTCGTCGAGCGCTCCAGTTGATGGGTCACGCTATTGAAGCGGTATATCCAGCGAGGCTGTGAGGAATCACCGAACGGTTTGAATGATATTTGTGTGCTGCCTTCCGCACAATCATGTGGATTCAAAGGGTCGATCACTGTGCAACCCGTTGAACCGCCGTCATAGTCATTACCCATGCGCACCGACCGCACCATGCCGTCGAGCGCTATGTTCAGATTATTCATCACGGATTGCAGGGCCTGCGCCTTTTGGTTGGCATGGACGAGAGAGAGGAGTGCTCCGACGCAGACGAGCATAACGACCGCAAAGAGTGCGACCGCGACAATCATCTCGATGAGTGTGAAACCGGCAGTGTGTGTACGTGTGCGACGCATACATTATTGTGAGGATTCTTTCTTCACCGATATTTGCCCGTTGGCTTCTACGAGTACGCTCATAACATCACCACGCGGCGAAGTGAGAACAATTCGCGCGCTATCCGCACAAATGCCCGCTCCGTACGTGCATGCTACCCCGTTCGCGCTGATCCATGCGCCCGGTTCCGGTCTTTTAAAGACGATGTCTAGCTGCGTGGCGGGCGATGCGTCCTTACATAGGGCCCAGCTGGTTCCCTCCGGTGCGCAGAGGTCGATTATCCTGAAACCGCCGCTTATCGTGTAGGGTGACGGAGGGACGTTCTCACCCACAACATACAGGCCGTCTTGGTCCACATCCGCGAAGAGTTCGTAGTGCTGCGGATCGTTCTTTAAAAAATGCATGCCGTATCCCGACTCAAAACACGCCGACCCCGGCTCCGAACAATTAGAACCAAATCGCTGCACTGAGATACCGTAGACCTGCGCCTGTCGTATCGAGAGCGCAATGTCGTACGCGAGGTTTTGAAGCTGTACGACGCCTCCGAACCGGTTATTGCTTACCAAGACGACGGACGACACGACCGTGATGATCGCGGTCACAACGAGAAGTTCTATAAGGGTAAAAGCCCGAGAGTTTGTAGTGGGTCTATTCCGTTGATTGATGCGAACCATATAATAATGCAGCTCAGTATGAGAAAAGGCCCGAATGGGATCTCGCTTTTCATTGTAAACCCCCACACCAAATTCCGCGAAGTTCCAGTGGGGGTAAACTTCTGAACAATTCGACGCCACCACCCCGACGACATAATCAGGAGCGGCGCACTCGCGATTCCCCCGATAACGAATGCCCCGAAAATCGCGAATAGACCCGTTGCTGGGCCGAGCAGCCAGCCAATACCAAGAGCGAGTTTAGCGTCACCCAATCCCATCCATCTTCCGCCGGAGAAAAACCACAGCGCAAAAAGTGGAGCAGCGGCAAGCGGTCCGGACAACACCGACCACAGGAAGGGTTGTCCCGCCTGAAGCATAAAAAATTGAGAGACGAATGCGAGGCCCGCAAATGCGTACGCCCACCCGTCGGGAATTATCGTGTGCAGCATGTCATATGCAGCTATGCAGATGAGTAGCGCAAGAATAACGCAGCCGGTAATTTGCGAAAATATAGGCAGCGATGACGCGCCGATGAATCCGAAACCGGCGGCAGTAGCCGCTTCAACGAGCGGATATTGGAGAGAGACGCGCGCTCGGCACACACGGCACCTGCCTCGCAGTACGGCCCACGAAACGACCGGTATCATGTCATGCCATCGAAGTTGGGCGCTACAGCTCATGCAGCCACTTCTACCGCTGACCGGACGCACTCCACGGCGGAGAACGACTACGTTGAGAAAACTCCCGACGATGAGACCGAAGAGTCCGAAAATAATCGCGACCATTGAAAAGAGTATACAGCACGAACCCCGCCATAGGCGGGGTTCGTGCTGTATTTTGTTCCCACATCGGAACGTGCTCGTTCCGATGTGAACATTCTCCTACCGGCCTGTGGCCGACAAGTCGAACCGCCTTCGGCGGCACCTCGCGGTGGGTTTACCTACGGTCTCACGTCGAAACAAGCATCGGTACCGGTTGCGCCTGCCGTACACGTTGAACCGCCGCCTGCAAAATCGGTACCACCTCCAGTACAGATAGTGGCTGCGGCAGCGTCCGAATCAGAGGACAACGCCGTGTGACCCGCTGTCTCCAACAATGCCCCAAGGTGGTAACTTCCACATGTCGCAGCGGAAGACGCGGACCCCTGAAGACCCGCGTATGAGTAACTGGCTGCAGTCGATGGGTCTTTCGGTAGCGTTGATATAAAACCTTCGCTCACGAGGTTTGTGGCGTACAGTGCCGACGTCGGATACTGGCTGTGTGCGTCGTAGTAGAGCTCAAGAGCGAGCTGGATCTGCTTGATGTCCGCGACACGGCGTGCGTCACGACCCTTTTGGCGTGCACTGTTGAGAGAAGCAAGGACGATGGAAGAAAGAATACCGATGATCGCAATGACCACCAGGAGTTCTATCAAAGTAAAACCTTTGGTTTTACTTGTACGAGCTTGCGTAAAGCCCTTTTTATAAGATGTCTTCATGATATGAGAGATTACTTGCTAAATTACCTTGATAACTAGTCTGACCATTGTATACCCGCACGCCCCCTACGCACAGCCTTCTGTGGATACCTAGAACGACGAGGCAATATTGTAAATAGGCAAGAGGACTGACGCCAGCAGTATGGCTACTCCGACGGCCAAGATAACAATCATCAACGGCTCAATGAGGCCAACGAGCGTGTCAACGGCGTTGTTCACTTCTCGACGATAGAATCGGGCTATGGTCTCGAGTATCTTCCCCATATTTCCCGTCTCCTCGCCGATCTTCACCATGGCGACCACAATGCCGGGGACTTCCCGGTGCTTGCGCAAAGCTTCGGAAAGCGGCATGCCGCCTTTGACGTCGTTCGCCGAATCAGCGAGCACTTTCTCATAGACCGAATCCCCCACCACCAACCCCGTTATCTCGAGTCCGCGCAATACCTGAATGCCGCTTCGAAGCATTGTTGAGAGGTTGTCGGCGATGCGCGAGAGAAAGATCTTGCGGTAAATATTGCCGATTGCGGGCGTCTCGAGGCGTGCGCGAGAGAGCATTTCTCTACCACGTGCAGTGCGCGAAAATCGGTAGAGAAAAACGCCTCCTATCCCGATCAATATAAGGATGAGGAGAATGTACTGGGTAAGGAAATGCGAGATGCCGATCACGATCTTCGTGTAGATCGGTATGCTCTGCCCGGTCTCTTGGAGCATATTCGCGAGATTCGGGATTACGAGCGTCATCATGAGAACCATGACCACGACGAATGTGAGCATGATGAACGCGGGGTAGACCAACGCATTGCGGGCCTTTTGAGTAAGTTCGTAATTGCGGTCAAGGTAGTCGGCAAGGTACGCAAAGGTCTCATCAAGTTTTCCTGATTCCTCTCCGGCGCGCACCATGTTCACGTAAAACGGCGTGAAAACATCCGGGTGCCGTGCGAGAGCCGCAGAGATCGAGCTGCCGCTCTGCAGGTCGTTACCGATAGCCGTCAACTTCTCGCCCAAGGCCGGAGTGCGCGCTTCTGCCGCAAGCAACCGGAATGCGCGCAGGGCAGAGACTTGCGCCTCGAAGAGCGTCGTGATCTGCCTGGAAAGCATGACGACGTCCGCATTGTTCACGCGGTCAAAGAACGAAAAACGCTGTGACAAAAGCGTCTTGCTCTCAGCGGGATCGATGCCGGATATGACGAGACCGCGGCGCTGGAGTGCCGCTATCGCAACGTCCATGTTGACGGCATCAATGGTTCCTTGCCGCTGGTTCCCTTCCGCGTCAAGGGCTGTGTACTTGAATATCGCCATAGTTTAGAGGAGTTTCTGCAGGACGTTCGGGTTGAGGGAGTGCTGGTATGCACTCTCGGGAGTGATCTCGCCTCGCGCCACCAGCTCGGCAAGCGAACGGTTCATGTCGATCATGCCTTCGGTCGATCCGGTTTCGATCACCGTATTGATCTCATGCGTGCGTTTCTCGCGGATGAGATTGGCGACGGCCTTGTTGTTGATCAGCAGTTCATAGCATGGGATCCGTCCGCCGGAGATGCGCGGAATGAGGCGCTGGGAGAAAATCCCAGCCAAGGACGCGGCAAGTTGGAGACGTATCTGGTCTTGCTGCCCCGGAGGGAACGTGTCGATGATGCGGTCGATGGTCTGCGCGGCATTATTGGTATGCAAGGTCGAGAATACGAGGTGGCCCGTCTCAGCTGCGGTTACAGCGGCCGCCATCGTCTCCGGTCCGCGCATTTCGCCGACCAAAAGCACGTCTACATCCTCACGAAAAGCCGAGAGGAGTGCCGAGGCGAAGTCCTTGGTGTCGATACCGACTTCCCGCTGATCAATGAGCGATTGTTTCGGCTCAAAAATGTACTCTATCGGATCCTCGATGGTGATGATGTGCTCCATGCGCTCCGTATTAATGAGCTCTATCAACGACGCGAGCGTCGTCGTCTTCCCCTGACCTACCGGTCCAACCACCAAGAAGAACCCCTGCTCTTTACGGGCAAAGGATGTGAGGACTTCGGGAAGGTTGAGTTCCTGTATGGTCAGTATCTTTTTTGGAACGAGGCGCAGTGCAATACCTACGGACCCGCGTTGGATGAATGCGTTGCCCCTGAAACGGTACTTGTCCGGGCTTTCATAGGCAAAATCAATTTCTTGGTTCTCTTTGAAACGGGTCTCTTGTTCCGGGGTAACGAGGGCCTTAAGAAAGCCGCGCGTATCCTCGGGAGTAAGGACGGCCTCTTTGAGCATCGGATTGAGCGCGCCGGAAACACGGATCGTAGGGTGCGCGCCGGTAGAAAAGTGCAGGTCCGAACCGCCCTCGTGCACGAGGACGTTGATATACTTTTTCAAAAGTGCCGGATAATCGTTCATAATTATTATAGAGAAATGATATCAGTAATTACGCGTGATGTTTTGAGAGCTCCTCGTTGACCGTGTTGACAACTTCCGATGGGATCATGCTCGCCTTCACGATATAGCGCGAGGCGCCCAGTTCTGTTGCTTTTGCTTTTTCTGATTCGTCGCTCTGGTTCGTAAGCGCGATCTTGAGCGAATTCGTCGCAAGATGCTCGTCGGAAATCGCTTTTAGGAACGAAAATCCGTCGAGCTCCGGCATGGTCAGGTCGAAGAGGAGTACATCGGGCTGGAATCCGCCGCGTAAGATGCCGAGCGCTTCATTTCCCGATAAACACGCCTCGACCGTATATCCGCTCTGAGAGAACTTCATCCCGTACATATCCAAAAGGAACTTATCGTCGTCGATGAGAAGAATGGTTCCTTTTTTTGCCGGTGTATCGGTCATACGTTTGTGGCCCCAGACGTTTCCGCTTCGGACGAAGCTTCTTTGCCTGTAGATTCCGTTGTCGCTTCGTGGTCCTCATCACCCGCGAGTAAAAGCGTGGAGAGGCCGTTCACTTCGGAAAACGGAACGCGCTTATCGAACGCTTTAATCATAGCATCCTCCTGCATGGTCATCATGCCCTGCGCACGCGCCGCCGACCAGATGCGGGAGTCGACCGGATTATCGAGTATGATCTTCTCAATATCCGAAGACATCTCGAGGACCTCGAACACCGCCTGGCGTCCGCGAAGACCGGTCGGACACGTCGGGGTACGCACCGGTTCGTACACAACATCGGGCACCTTAAAGCGATACTTCTCCGGAAGCGACCCGAGCTGTTTCTCGATGCTTTTGCGTTGCGACACACTAAGTGGGGTTTCTTGCGCCGCATCGGGGCAAAAGGTCCGCACGAGGCGCTGTGCGATCGAAAGTATCAGGACCGGAGGAATGAGATACGGGTCAACTCCCATGTCGATGAGACGCGGTATCGTTCCGACCGCGTCATTGGTATGGATGGTCGATAATACCAAGTGGCCCGTGAGCGCCGCTTGGATAGCAAGTTTCGCGGTCTCGCCGTCGCGTATCTCGCCCACCATGATGACATCCGGGTCTTGGCGCAGGGTCGTACGTAAACCGTTGGCGAACGTGTACCCGATCTCGGGACGCACCTGCGACTGAATAACTCCCTCGACATAATATTCGATGGGGTCTTCGAGCGAGAGGACATTTTTGTGCTCACGATCGACCTCAGAAAGCATCGAGTACAGCGTCGTTGATTTTCCGGAACCCGTCGGCCCCGAGATGAGGACCAGTCCGTGTGGAGCTGTGACCGCTTTTCGTATCGCCGTCAGATTACGCGGGGTGAGACCGATCTGGTCGAGAGGAATGAATCCCTGATCACGATCGAGGATGCGGATGACCACTTTCTCGCCGTTGTACGACGGGAATGTAGAAACGCGGAAATCGATCTGACGCGTGTCTATCGATGCCGAAAAACGGCCGTCTTGCGGCTTGCGCATTTCATCGAGTCTGATAGAAGCGAGGACCTTCACGCGCGCAACGAGCGCGCGATGCGTGCTGAGGGGCAATATGACGCTCGTGTGCAATTCGCCGTCGACACGATAGCGGACGCGTACGCCGGATGGCTGCGGCTCTATGTGTACGTCGGACGCTTTTCCGTCAACGGCATATCGCAGTATTGTTGAAACGATCTTGATCGTCGGCGCGTCTTCTTGGATATTCGCCTTGCCCTCGCCCGGTCCCCTTCCGATAGAAGGGTCTTCCAGGTCAAGAGAGGAGCTCTCGTGCTCGCTCGCTTTTCCCTTTTCCTGTTTGCTCTCTGTCGCAAGATCCGAGACCGCACGCTCAACCTCGCCGCCAAGTCCCCGGTACATTCCTAATACACGATCGAAATCATCTTTGCTAATCTGAAATATCTTGAACGGCATCCCGGTCGTACGTGCTATGAAATTGAGCGCATCAATACCATCGATGTTGGTCGGATCCAACATTCCGACCTCAAGAACACCTTCTGCAACGCCGACCGGCACTAATCCGTAGTGGGTCGCCGACTCCTCGGGTATGTACCGGAGTATCTCATAGGCGACCTTTGCATCCCCGATAGTGCGTACAGGCACCTCGCCAATGGGCTGAGCGCTTCTTGCTGATGCCGTCGTGGTTCCCTCTCCCGGCATATGACGTTATTGGCCTCTGGGCTGGAAAGTTTGCGTCCCCTTGGTGCTGCTAGCCGACAGCTGTGACGGAGAAGAGAACGGGGCGAACGGGTTCGTACGACCAACGGGCTCCGTGATTATATCGGTCGAGAAGTCTCTTAATTGCGTGAATGTGGGATTCGAAAATATCGTGCCGTCCAGCTTGACCGCCCGCAGCGTGAGTAAGGTCGGGACGATGCCTTGGTCGGCCGATGAGGCGCCTGCTGCAGCCGGGGTAGAAGTAAGGTCGGGCACCGCGGGAGTCGACGACATGCCGTACCACACCCCACCAGCAACAAGGAGTGCGATTACGACTAGTGTGAGTTTATGTTGCAGGAGTGTTTGCATATTATTTAAGCCAGTACGTTCGAAGTGAGATGTTAAAAACGTAGAGCGGTTCGGTCGACTTTGCGGGAGTTGTCGCTTTCGCACCGGACGTCAGGAACGGATTCGTCGCGCTTGACGTAAGAAAAGCCGTGTTCCCGGACGGCGTAATCGAGAGGGAGACGAGATCAACGATGCGCAAGCTCGCCTCGAGGTCTGTCAAGAATAGTACGAATTCGGAGTACGTGGCGGCAGTCCCGAACGTCAGTGTGAGCGAATCATACTTTTGATTTGAGCCACCGACTGTCCCGATGACCGGCGCGCCTTTCGCCGTTTGTTTTTGCGAACTCGAAACATCAACATTTTGGAGAGCGAGCCCATGGCGTTCTGCGAGATTATCGAGGTCGAGAATGAGACGTACGTTGTCCACATGGTCAGGTAGCAGTTTCTGGAGGCGGTCCAGGTCAGCCGGGCTGAACGCGTTGAAACGCATGAGCAGCGTCTGTTTCAACTGCTGGAGCTCTGTAGCTTTGTTGAGTGCCGCATCGTATTGTGCGATGGTGTCACGCGTCCCTTGCACTTTATCGTATGCGGGTTTTGTATACCAAAAGAATATACCTCCTGCGAGTATGACACCTACGATTGCAATGACGGGGCGCATATGATCAATTTTGAGGCGTGGCCGGAGATTTCGGCGCCTGTGTGGAAGTGGTTCCGCGTGCATCGAACGGAGAGGCGCTTTGGACCGGCGCAGATACGTTCTCTGCCCCTGTCTCCTCTGTGGTGCTCTTGCCGTTGAAACGGATCGCTGCCGAATTCACGATGGCGGAGAGATTGAAGTGAACGCCGTCTGCTTGCCGTGTGATGTTGGAGAATATCGGACTTGTAATTACTCCGTTCTTGCTGAAGAGGTCCGCCTGGAGCGCTATTGAGTTTACGCTCTGTGCGACCCCGGCCATGGCTACGGACAAATTCGATGAATCAGCCGACTGAATATCCAACGTCTGGAATGACACGGTCTGCAATGTCGCGGCCTCAAGCGCCGAGAAAAAACGTGACGGAGCGAGGTGCCTGCTCAAGATGAGTTCGGCTGCATGCATGCGATCGTCAAGCCGCGTGAACTGTTGTACAAGAGCCGGCTGGAATGCCGCCTTCGCACGTTCGAGTTGTGATAGTTTTGCGGTACTTTCGGTCCCCAAATATTGCCCGTACAGAAAGACACCAATCGCGAGAGCGGCCGAGGCGACGAGAAGCACTATCGAGCAGAGGAGCAATAGATCATTGAGCCCGCCGCCCCCGCTACTGCGTACGACCGGAGCAACCGACGTATCATGCGGTATGAACGAACCTGATATGCCTGTATCAACCATACTTTAGCTGCTTTTGAGCTTACGCAACGCAACACCCACCGCGACCGCGAATCCCGGGCCTATTTCGCGCAGTACAGCTTCGAGGAACGCTGGCGCTTCAGTATGCGAAAAGGGATTAGCGATCTCGACTTCCGCAGACAAACTTCCGTGCGCCGCCTCCGCAATGCCGGGGAGCGACGCCCCGCCGCCTGCGAGGACTACGCGCGATACATTTTTATTGTATCGCTGCCCGTAACCCAATAGTACCCGATTCACTTCGGAAAACACACGTGTAAGTGTTGATAACAGCGCCGTCTTGATCTTGTCATTTTCGTCGGTGCTGTACGCATTTGAATCCACGAGCCCGCGTTCACGCTTCACGCGTTCGGCTTTCTCGAATTCCCATCCCATCGAACGGCCGAGGTTCTCGGTCATGTGCTGGCCCCCTACGGAAACGAGATGCGAGGAGCGTACAACGCCGCGCTCAACGACATAAATCTTCGTCGTTGCCGCTCCAAGATCGACGATAAGAACAGGGGCTATCCCGTGCATGACGGAAGAGCGCACAGCGCTGAATATCTCGATCTCATAGAAATTAATCTTGAGTGCGGATGCGGCGGCGATGGTCTGATAGTCCTTGAGCGTCGCATTGTGGATGGCGACGAGAAGCACCTCTTGGCCCTTGGCCTGCATCGGCGTTTTTGCTTCGACACGGTCAAAAGCGCTCCCCTCTCCTTCCTCGCGCGGAATGACGAAGTAATCCAGTGTCACCTCGCTTATCGGTATCGGAATATATTTGCGCGCCTCGATCGGTATCATGCGCTTTAACTGATCGGGCTCGCTCTGCGGCAGATCTATCACCGAAACGAGGCTCGAAGAAAAAGGTATGGAGAGGCCGCCCTCACGTGCGGTCACATTTGCTTCGCGCATCACATCGGTAAGCGCCTCGGCGATCTTTTCCGGTGTGAGCTTGACCGCCTTTCCGATAGCCTGCCCACCGTAGGGACCAAGGGCTATCTCGCCATATGTTTCGAGTATCGCAGCACCGCGGGATGTGCGCAGCTGCACGACCTTCGCGCTTGATGCTCCGATATCAATGCCCAACACGCTTCCCTCGGCTGATTTGCCGAGTGATGTAAAGCTTTTGAGAACGTTGCTCAGAGAGAACGCCATCGTGAAATTATATCACGCAATTTCGTCTATCTTGGCAGCCAAAATGAAATCATTTTCGGAGAGGCCGCCGATTGCATGAGTGGAAAGTTCGACACCGACCCTTCCCCATCCCACAAAGAGGTCGGGATGATGTCCTTCGCTCTCGGCGATGGGGGTGATTTTGTTGGCAAACCCCATTGCTTCAATAAAATCTTTGAACTTGAATTCTTTCGATATCTTTTTCTCATCAGGTGTCAACGACCATCCGCTGACATGCATAAGCATCGCACTCGCCTCCATATGGGTCATCGGCTTGGCGCCTCCTTCGCATGCAACACACTTCTTCTGCGCGAGATCCATTTCCTGATTGTATCACTAGCGCTCGTGGAGAACTTCCGGGAAACTGGAGCTATCTTCATACTTGTTCGTTGCGATAAAGAGCATCGAATCAGGAAATGTTATGCCCGCAGCCCGTGCGCGCCCCAAGACGAGCGTGAGCTCGCTCTTCGCATTGAATTCCACAGGGATGTCGGCCGGTTTTGCGCCTTTGAATATTTTATCCGCCAATACAGCAGCCTGTTCACCGGCAGCCGAAGCAAGGTCCGAATAGGAGAACATGCCGCCGTTGGGGAGGTCTTCGTTCGGCGCGGACATCGGTATTTTGAGACGTATAGCAAGTTCATTCTCGAGTGTCTCCTGCGGACCGATGAAATGACCGGCGATGTGGAATAGACCGTCAATGTCGCCCGGCTTTATCGACGCCGCCACCCGGTGGAACTCCGCCTCCGCCTCCGGCGGCGGTGCCGGTGTTGTATATTCGACAAGTGTCATGCCGAATTTCGGCACCTGCTTCCTGAGCTCAATGAGATACGCGCCACCGATATCACCCACCATGAAACCGTCGCCGAATACCCCGAGCTTCTTGAGGCCGGGACGTACTTCCTTCAGGAATCCGAGGGTCCGTCCGATGGTCTCGGACACATTGGTGGCTATGCCCGTCGCGTTATTTCCGGATGACTTGTAGGATTCGATGAGCCCGTATTCGAGCGGGTCGTGGAATCGCGTGATGAACACAACCGGCAAATCGGGCGCAAGCCTCTTTGTCCCCTCCAGTGCTAGCGACGCCTGATTCTCAAATGTCGCATATATCAGATCTACTTTATTGCTTATCATCCGGTCAATCGCGGTTTTAAACTCTTCCATCATAGTCGGGCCCACTGACACTTTGGCCAGGTCGTAACGTACATTTACCCCTTCTTTGTATCCAAGGCTCTCCATACTTTTTTTGAACCCAATGACGGCGTCATTCTGTTGCGGATAGAAGGTTATACCGATAACGTACGTTTTCGCCGGGGCTGACGCTTCCGGACCGGCCGTAAGAAGTTCGTATCCGTAGAAAGCGGCGCCGGCCGCGAGAAGCGCGACCAAGGCGCCTACGAGAGCGAGCAGCGGCCGCGAGGACGCAGATGTGTGTGCGGCTTCGGGAGAAGTGATTTCGGGCGGGGGCGTCCGGGTGTCTGTCCCGGCAGACTCTTGTGGAGGCATAGTTGAAATTATATACCCGGTATCGACCACTCAACTTCGCGCGTTGTGCATAAACCGCTTTCCGGATATACGGACTCCGAAAATCACGACAGCGGGAGAGAGATCTTAAATGTCGTTCCTTTCCCCTCTACCGACTCGAACCACATCTTCCCTCCGTGCCGCTCGATGATATTTTTTGAGACATACAGCCCAAGACCGCTGCCGTCGGTGAAATACGAAAGCGCCTTCGGGGACCTGAAGAATTTCGTGAAGATGCGGCCAAACTCGCTCTTTGCGATCCCTATACCGTTGTCTTCAACGGATACGACCACGGAATCTCCTTCACGCGCTACCTTCACGCTCACGGCTCCCCCCACGGGCGTGTATTTTACGGCGTTGTCTACCATGTTGTTGAGCACCATCTCGATCTTGGTCTCGTCGATAGATACGTCCGGCAACGGCTGCTGTACGTTGACGTTGAATTTCAGCTCCCGGTCGCGCACGGGGTCTTTGAACGTCTCGGCGACACGCTCAAGGACGGGCACGATCGACTGATGCTTCATCCGTATTCCGAACTGACCTTCTTCTATTTTGCTCACGTCCAAGAGGTCGTCCACAAGACCGATCATCCGTCGCACGGCGCTGCGCCCTTCCTCGAGTATGGTGCGTGTCCGGGCGACCTCACCGGCTCCTATCGTACCGAGCGATTCGAGTACCCATGCGATACCGGTGAGTGGCGTACGCAACTGATGCGCCGCAATCGAAACGAATTCGCGCTTCGTTTTTTCCATGGCGTACTCCGGCGTTATGTCCTGCAGCGTGAGTATGCAACCGAGATTGCTGTGAATGCCCTCACGGATGTGACCCGAAACGAGATTCACGTACCGCTCCTCCCCTCTTCCCGTGATTATCTTGAGGTCGTTCCTGCTGAAAACGGGGCCTTCGGAAACGTCGGACTGCAGCGGACAGTATTCGCCGACCGCAAGCTCCGTACTTCCGCTGTATACCCGCATCAGGCTGCCCACCGGTGTCCCGAGAACATCTGACGCCGCTATCCCAAGAAGCGTCTCCGCCGCCCGGTTGAACAGAATGACCGACCCTTTGAGGTCCACCGCGATGACTGCGTTCGTGATACCGGCAAGTATCACACCGAGCTTGTTCCGTTCCGCGGAAACAATCTGCTCTTCCGCTTTCAGAGATTCGATCGAGCTCGCGAGCGTTCCCGCCATCACGTTGAAGCTCTTCGCGAGGTCGCCGATCTCATCACGCGATGCGACACGAGCACGATACGCGAAATTTCCTTTGCTGAACTCTTTGGTTGCCTCGTGGAGAGCTTCGATGGGTTCCGACACCCGGCCCGCACCATAGAATGCGACAGCGACCGCACCGATGAGCGTAAGGACCGCTATGAGTACCGAAAATAATCTCGCGCGCTCTGACTCCCCGAAGATGGCGTCGGTCTGCTGCTCGGCGATAACGAACCAGTTGATACGGAAGGCGTCGGTTGACCCCTGTCTGACCTCTATCGTCATCGCGTGCGCGGACCCGAGTACATTTACTCCTAGCTCATTCACATATATCGCCGACGTTCCCGACACATCGGGAGACATGATAATCTGCCGGACTGGCGGAAGACTGGAGAGATCTTTCTCGGCGAGCATGTATGAAATGTCCGGGTACGCGATAACGACACCCTTCTCATCCACGATATAGATGCGCCCGTTCTCTCCCGCGATCTTCGATATGGTGCCGACAACCAGCGGCATGACCTTGGCGTCGACTTGCGCGAGTACCGCACCCGCAAATTTCCCGTCGGAGTCGAGTATCTCACGTCCGATATCGAAGAACGGTTTGCCCACGACAGAATACACTGGTCCCACATAGATCCCATGTTCCGCGACCTCTTGGAACGCCGGCGTACGACTTACGTTGCGCAGGTCATCCTTGCCGATAACGAAAATTCTGTCCTTGCGGACCTGCTCGATGCCGTTCTTATCAGTAACCGAAATATCCACGAAATTTTCGCTCTGCAATAAAAGTGTATCCAGTACCGCGTCCGCCACTTCCGGCTTGACGGGAAACCCCGGTTTATACAGGACAGCAAGGTGGTCGAGAACGCCGAGCTGCGACACGATGAACGATTCTATTTCCGCGGCGGCTGTCGCTCCGAGCTGATCGCCGAGTCGTGCCGCCTCCGTTTCGAGCGTCTTTTGGAACCGGATCAGAGTTACGGTACTGACGACCAGGATGGGCACCAACGCGACACCGATAAGAAGAACGAGGAATTTGGTGTGTAGTTTCGAACCTTTCATGACGCATCCCTATAGAGCCATTATAGAGCCTATTTTACGTGCTCATGCGCATACACATCTAAAGTGTGGGAACGCGATACAATACACATCTGTTATGAGGACGGCACTCATGAGACTTCGGTTCGTTCTGGAGGTGATGTTCGATGCCGTCCTCCCCTTGCGCGCTCGAAATGCGCGTACGAAAGAACGAAAGGCCGAGGATATCCCGCTGCTGCCAGAAGTACACGACTTGCTCGGCTCGCGCATCACGACCCTGACGGATTACCGGCAGAGTGCAGTGCAGGATCTTGTGCGTTCGCTCAAATACGACGGGTCGGGGCACGCTGCGGATTTGGCGGCGACACTGTTTGCGGATTTTTTGCATGAGGAGATATCATCAGAGCGAACATTTTCGCAAAAGAAAATTTTTATCGTTCCTGTACCTTTGCATGCGGGTCGCGTACGCGAGCGCGGATTCAATCAGATAGAGCTGGCGTTGAAGAATCTTCCCCAAGAATTCCGCGATGGCACGCTCGCAACATTCGTACCGCATGCGCTGGTCCGTACCCGCGCGACCAAGCAGCAAACGCGACTTCCGCGATCCGAGCGCCTTTCGAATGTCGCGGGTGCATTCAGTGCCCCGAACACCGCCATCGTCTCCAAAGCACACATATTTCTCATCGATGACGTAACGACGACCGGCGCCACGCTAGTAAATGCCGCGACTCCGCTTCGCCGCGCGGGAGCGGAAGTTACCCTGCTCGCGCTTGCACGGGCATAAATTAACGGACGATGGCAATCGTCGTGCCGATATAGTACGGCCAGATAATTATCGCAAGTACGCCCTGCCAAAACGTGAGCTTGAGAAACCCGATGGTAAAAAGCCACGCCGCGATCCATGCCCCTCCTGATAATGTGTGATGTTCTATCTTTATCTTTTCCATGTTCCAAGTATACTGGCCCAGTTGGAGAGGTGCCAGAGCGGTCGAATGGAGCACACTGCTAATGTGTTGAGCCTCTAAAGGGCTCCGAGGGTTC
>CAZQGK010000001.1:9223-49236 GCA_964592945.1 uncultured Candidatus Saccharibacteria bacterium | reverse complement strand
AACTCACGTCGTCGCCCATCACGGTGTCGCCCACGTAGTTGCTGTGGAACCAGCAATCGTCGCCAATGAAGGAGCGCGCGATTTCTGTGGAATAACCGACCACACAGTTGTCTCCGATCATGGATTCACGCACCAGGGCGAGGTAGCGCCGGATATCGGATTCACGTATGACGGGCGCATCCGATATCATTTTCTCTACTTGAGCGAGTTGCAATGTGTTGTTTTTCAGCAAGGCGCTGAAAGGGTGCGTACGCACACTCTCGTCGACAGAGAGCATTACGAGCGCGACGCCATAGTCGCTCCCCAACTCGGCGCATGTATAGGTAGATGTCAGCCAAAGGGGGACGAACTCGATGCCTTTGGAAAGAAGATAGTCAAAATAACGTGTACCGGCGAACGAACTTGCCTTGATGAAAGGTATGTTACTGATAAGGCTGACGAATACTACCTCCGCCCCATTCTCGTTTTTCTGCTCGCGAACGGAAAATATCTTACTAGCGGCCGATGAGTTGATGCAAAAGCTTTGCGATAGCTCTACAGGTCTTTGCTTTGTTGCAGCCGCGGGTCTTTCCGTTCCGTTCTGCGACGGCGCAAGAGTAGACTGAATTAATATTTCTTCTACCTCTTCGGCGAGGGCAAGAGACGTGCTCGACGCCGCAGTTGTTTGATTTGTTTCTACAATAGGGAGCGCAATGTCACTCTCCTCGCATGCAGATACCGTCCCTGATACACAACTACTCCGCGCCTCCAGAGCTTTCCGAACGAGGCCGGCGTTGTGTTTTATTCCCGCTATTGCTGCAAGCTCGCTTTCCCTGCTCAAGATCTTTCCTCCCCCCACAACATTAATCTTTTCCGCATCCGAGGGAACCGTTTCAATAAATGCCTGTTCAAATCGTCTTGCGTCGGAATCATATGCACGCGCCGTCTCTGTCTGCACCAGCCGGTAAGCCTCCCAATCTTTTTGGTCCCCTGTTTTGAGGAATAACCGTCGCGCACGTTCTACGCGAGCCGCAGTCTTGAGGAATTCAATAGGATAAAGTGCGGAGCCTACGGCCCGTGCGTCCGCCTCTTCTGCTTGTGCATCATGGAGCGCCTGCTGGACGGACTGCAACTCCACAATCGCACGCTCAAGCCTGTCCGGGTCGGTAC
Source organism: uncultured Candidatus Saccharibacteria bacterium (assembly GCA_964592945.1). Lineage (GTDB taxonomy): Bacteria > Patescibacteriota > Minisyncoccia > Phycocordibacterales > UBA2100 > UBA10103. The sequence goes on along the minus strand of CAZQGK010000001.1, from coordinate 48,087 downwards.
CTTCAAGCGACAGGAGCGGATTCCGGCGGGTTATGGCAAGCGCGTAGGCGATCCGGAGTGCGTCGGTGGCATTCTTTCCGGTCACCGTTCCCTTGCCTTCGCGCACCACCTGTCCGTCTGACACGGCATATACGATCCCATCCACGACGACGCGTTCCTTGATGTGTTCCTGTCGTAGCGCCGTAGCGAAAAAGATATCAACCGAGTCATACCGTTTAACATGCACGATCCACGCAATGGCGGCAAGTATAACGACGGCGCAAGCGGCTGCTACCCACCAGACTCGACGGCCCCGTTGCATAGGGGCATTGTATCGTATCGGGGAAAGCTAGAAGAACCCTCCGCAACTCACGAAGAAAACCTCATTCTTCAAGCTCTTCTTTGCAACGATGCAGGCGGAACCACTGTCGGCGAAGACCCCGTCCCCCGACGTGCTTACGTGAAGAATCCTTTGCAATGTCGCCGAGCGCGGGGTGAGGGTCTGCAGGCCGATGATGGTCAATATGCACGAGACGACCCCAAGCGCCGCGTATCGCACAGTACGAGCTGTAGGATGTCCGACCATACGGTGATTTTACCACGGGGTAGCAGCGGGACATGGGAGCCGCATGCCTACGGCTCGAGGATGATGCTCTTTTGCTTATATATGTCGCCTCGTGCTTTGTCGAGGAGTTGGCATATCAGCGGTTCGTAGAGACCTTGTGCGACGCCGTCGGCATAGCTAGAAGTGGGCGAGACACGCAATTCAATGGCGATACGGCCGGCTAAAACAGCGAGATCAACCGCCGCATGCGGCTCGACATGCAGTATTGCCCGTGTCCGTGCTCCGTCAGCGGCGTTTCGAAGATGCAGAACAAAATTGTCCGTGACCACATCGTTCAGGGCGCGAAGAGTGCGTCCAATTTCGTCGACTTTGAGCATGCCGCCGGGGATCTTCACAAAATCAATGTCGGAGCGCCCGAGGACAGTGAATGACCATGAGCCATGAGCGGTGCAGTGTTCGTCAACAACGCGCACGGTGTCGCCGCTCTTATACCGGAGAGTCGGGAATGCCGCCGGTTCGCCACGATATGCGGTGATGACCAATTCTCCCTCAACGCCCGCTTCCGGTTCGAGCACTGTACCCGTTTTGGTATCGAGGAGTTCTAAATAGACGCCATCTTTTGCATGGTACACAGGGAGCGGATTCCCGGCAGTCATGGGGCGGCAGGGAATGCCGACTGGAGAGTTTTCCACTTCGCTCAATCCATAGGTTGAGATAATGACCGCGTTCGGGAATGTCCTGTGCATATATTCAAATTGCGCCCGCGAGCAGGTCTCGCCTGCAACCTCGATAAACCGGATGTTCTCTGCAATGCTTTCCCGCACCATATGCCCGGCAACGAGCGGAATGTGAGAGAGGAAGGCAAAAATGGCGTCGACTCCGGCCGCGCGCGCGAGGCGTACGGAGCTTTCGGGGTTGCGCGGGTCTATGACGACAACACGCGGCCAGAGATTGCGCGCGGAGAGGAATTGTTCCTGCTGGTGTGGAACTAGTTTGGATGAAAATACCGGTCCCGCGGCATCGTAAAATTCCGTTCGGAACTCATATTCGAGCAGTTGGGTACGAGGACTGAATAAAGGGAGCGTCCCCGTCGTGCCGGAGGTTGATGTCAGATAGTCAACGTCGCGGATTGGCAAGAACGATCGCTCAGAAAGCGGCTCATTGAGCAGGTCGCTTTTCGTAAGGAGCGGCAGCGTTTTCCACTCCTCCCATGAATTGATTGAAAGCGGCGCATCACCTTCCTTCATGCCGTACAAGCGGCGGTAGAAACGGCCCGGGGCCGTTGCGCGGGTAACGAGGGAACTGAGGGCTTCGAGGTTCATACGGTGCGCTTTTGAACAATTGTTTTTCCGCACGCGCATTCCCCGGCGGCATGGATAGAAATGGGCAGGAGCAGCCGGTGTAGTGGAAGCGGGTCGCCGCCGGCGCTCGTAATAAGCGTCTCGCTTTCCAACATCTCCCACTCGTACTCATCAGACACATGGAATAGGGGTTTTTTGTCGCTCGCGAGAGCCGGGCATTGATGGAGAATTGGGACCCCGGGAAATAGGTGGACCTCTTGCGCTACGGTAATTCCATTTTGTATAAGCGAAGGAGGGACACTCCATTCGCGCGCGTCCGCTTTATGGATGAGAAGCCACAGCGCGGGTAGCGGCACATCCCGCTCAAGAAGAAACGATACGAATGGAGCGGTCTCTGACGCTTCGCTGATTATCGCGTTGACGTTTGCAGAAACGATAGCCGCCGCGCCCAAGGCCAGGTTCTCCGGTTCGTTTGTAAAAAGCGGCGCACCGATATTCCGGCAACACGCGTGAACGAGCGACTCAAGCTGCCAAAAGTTCGGGACTCGCGTCATGACCGCCTGTGCACCGAAGAATCGAAGCATGCGCTCACACGAAGTCCATCGCCAATGTATCGCCCGCGGAAAGGCGCGCAGATCAGTGTCCTTTGGATTGAACGAGGATGGGAAAATGCGGCACTCCATTTCCGGAATGCGCGGCTCAATTGCGGAGAGCTCCGCAATCAGCATTTCCGGCGTTGTGCGCCTATCAGAAGAAGCCACCACAGCTTACGTAGTATATCTCGCCATCCTCGCCGGTTTTGTTCTCACATCCGGCAGACGCGATAGGAGATGAATCGCGGAATATATTTACGCTCGTAAGTGCGTCGCGCACGCTGCAGGATAGTTTCTGGAAGGACGGCGACGTACCTGTATACGAAAAGAAACCTATAACTCCCAGAACGAACGCCGCAATACCAACCAAAACAAGACGTACCCCGGAAAGAGATAGCCTGTGCATAGCTCCGATTGTAGCGGCTTCCAAGGTGTTGTCAAAGCGGGGCGGTACAGAACTACGTTTAATGTCGGAACATTCGTACGCGTTTTCCCGTTCTCGACGGCGATTCCGAGAGAGGAACACAAATGAGGGGGAGATACAAACCTTCTTTTACACCGTCGTTATACGTGTACGAAGCGCCCACATGCAACGCGCTTGAAATCTTACCCGCCAGTGCCTCCATGTCAGTGTTCCGTGCCGCCTCGATATGTAGCACCACCTCAACCTTAAGGCCCTCCGCGGTACTGCGCTCGTACCGGTGCAATTCGAACCGGTCCGATACGACGTTGCTAAACGCCCGAAGCGTGCGCTCAACCGAGTCCGCCCGCAGGATCCCGCCGGGGACTTTCAGAAAGTCCATCTCCGTGCGTCCGAGAACGGTGAACGACCACGTCCCGTGTTTTTCACATTTCTCTTCTACAACACGAACGGTGTCTCCGATTTTGTATCGTAGAAGCGGGAATGTAGCTGTCTCGCCGGCGTATGCAGTGATGACAAGATCGCCCTCGGCTCCTTTTTTTACCGGCAGGACCGCGCCTGTTCCGCTGTCGATTATCTCGAGGTGAGTGCGCTCTCCTTCGTGGTACACCTCGAGCGGCTCTTCACCGGTAATTGGCCTGCACGGTATCCCGATAGGACTTGTCTCAACGTCGGTCGAGCCGTAAATGGGGCAGACGACCGCATTCGGGAACGTCTTTTGTATATAGAGAAATAGTGAGCGCGAGCACGTCTCTCCCGCAATTTCAATGAAGCGTATGTTTTCGTTCATGCCGAGGCGCACCATTTCCTCCGCAATGACGGGCAGATGGTGGAGAATAAGGAACATACTGTCGACACCCATGACCTGCGCGAGATGGAGCGATGCTTTGTGCCGTCGCGGGTCTAAAATTATCAGTCGTCCTTTCTGCTGGTGTTTGCTCAGTATCCAATCCTGCTGAAACGGTGTCGGCATCGAGGAAAGTGTCGCCTTTTTGAAATCGTGATACTGCAGGCGGTACCCGTAGCCGTCATTGAGCGTCCACGGGCTGTATACGGGAGGATTGCCGGATGTACCGGAGGAGGCGAGTACGGCGTCGATGTTCCGGAGCGGTGGAAAGGCGCGGCCCGGAAGCGTCTGTCCCGTCAGATGCTCTTTGCCGAACACGGGGAGTGAGAGCCAGTCGTCCCACGTCGTGATATTTCTCGGCGGTTCGTCCGCACTCATCCCGTAGAGCTTCCGGTAAAAAGGGGAAGTACCGCTTTTCGTGCAGAGCTCGACCACGTCATGCAGTTGTTGAAGCGTCATCATAGGCGTCGCTCGAATACGGGTTTTCCGCAAGAGCATTCCCCTGATTTTTTGAGGGAACAGGGAAGCCGGTATCGGGAAAGCGGTATCGGGTCGCCACTCTTGCCCGTTATCAATGTCTCGTCGCCGGTAATTTCCCAGAGATAGGAATCGGAGAGATGGAATCGCGAGGCCTTCTCTGCTGAAAGCGCGGCGCACTGTTCGAGTACGGGTACTCCGGGAAATGCGTGCACCTCTTGCGCGACGAGACTCCACGTATCGAGAACTACGCGGGACACGTCCCATGCGTCTTCAATTCGGTGCACGAGTATTCCCAATCGCGGCATGGGCAGTTTTTGCGCGACGAGGTACTCCGCAAATGCGGCCGCGTCGCGATTTTCCGTGACGACCGTATCAATGCCGCCTGTTTTGAGGGCCATGGCGCCGACGGGAATATTTTCCGGCTCGTTCACGAAAATGGGAATCCCCACCGCACGACATGCAGCATGAAGCGGTAATCCGATTTGCCAAAATGTCGGTAGCCGCATCATCACGCCTTTGGAATTAGCGTGCCGGAGCGCCCGCTCACACGATGTCCATTGCCAATCCACCGGTCGCGGAATTGCCCGCAGATTTGGGTCGTTGGCATCGAAAGAGGAGGGGAAAACACGACACTCCATTTCTGGGATATGTTTTTCAACAGAAGAGAGGAATTCGACAAACATCTCCGGCGCTGTGACTACTTTGCTCATTTCAACGTATGGTATTGCACGGCGGACATTCTTCCAAGTAAGAAACCGGCGGCACCCAGGGGCGCCGCCGGCAAATCCAGCGTGGTCATTTTGGTTTGAACTCCAGCCCGATTTCCCGCACCACTTCGGTAAAAAGGGCTTTTTGCGACTTGATGTACAACGCCGTTGCTCCCGGCGTCATGTAGACCGCCTCCGCGCTGCTTTCGCGGAAGCGGGTAACCGTTGCAGGCTTTGCGAGAATTTCCCGCAGATATCGCGAGAACATCTCGACGGCCGCCTCCGGACATCCTGGAGGACACACGAAGAAACCGCGGCCCTCGAGCGCCCCGAGCTTTTCGGAGCCCGGAAGCACATTGGTAATCGCCGGGACGGTCGGCAACTCGCTGAACGGCCCGGGCCCAAGGATGGCGAGCGCCCGCAATGCACCGGCCTCGATTTGTCCGCGGACCGGATACAGGAACGGGCATGCCACGGGCACACGTCCGGCAACTACGTCCTGCATCAGCAGCGGATCGCCTTTGTAGAAGATGTCTTTCATCGCAAGCCCCGCCTTCTTTGCGAAGTAGGCGCAAGCGATGAGACTTGAAGTCGCGGAACGCGCGAATTGCGTCCCGGGATTCGCTTTCACGTACGCGAGCAACTCGCCCAAATTCGCGGCAACCGCCGGGTGAACTACGAGCACTTGGTAGTTGCGGGCGAACATGCCGACCGGCACCGCTTTTTCGAGGTCGAAGCCTTGCGGCCCCAGCCTCTGTTCGATGCCGAGCATGCCGTTGGTCGCCGCCAGGTAGTTGCACCCGTCGGCTGCACTTGCGAGCGCGTTTCGCGCACCGAGGGCACCGTCGGCGCCCACGATGTTCTCAACGATAATCGTCCGCTTCAGAAGCGGTGCCATCTCACCCGCTATCTGACGCACGATGGCGTCCGTCGTGGATCCCGCCGGGAGTCCGACGACGAAACGAACCGTTCCTTGGCACGGGTATTCCTCCGCGGCTTTCGCCGGAGAGGCAGCAAGGCACGCGAGCGCGATGAGCGCCGCGGCCACAGGTCGTAGCTTCATGCGTTCGTTCTCCCTGATTCAGCACGTCGGAACAGATATTTGTACGTGCCTGCGCGCATCGTAGAGGCAGCTCATGCAGCTGTCAACGAACGTGCAGTGTGCACGTCCCTCTCATCTATTGAGTATCTCTTCCGTGGGGACGCTTTCAGGAGAAGTATGAAGATTGGTATACATGCGTATTTCGCGTATAAGCTTGTTGCGTGTTGATTCCGTATCAGGGAGCGACGAATAAAGCGTGTACGCTTGCTCTTTAAACGCCGCGTTATTTTCCTTGAAAGGCCGGTCGTATCGTCCACTGACGGAAGTATTACTACTCATAAATAGAAGTGGGAACGCACTGCGGGTAAAGAACAGGTACTGCGCACTCAGCGCGACCGGTATATTTCTGTGTGCCAGCCTGACGTTGTGATCCTCAATGACTGCAATATTTTCGAGGATGAAATCAAACTTTGATGTCCTGTTTGCTATTTGTAGCGATAGGTACTCAATGGCGCCGGCAGGCGGTCGGGGGAGTGCACCGCTCGTTATAAGCGCCTGCGTTTCAGCGAGATATTGCATTGCGTCCGATTCGCGCAAGATGCTATTTGTCGGCGCGAGCACCCGCTCAAGTTTCCGCAAAGCGGCGCTCGTCGTGCCGCTCACATACTGGCTCACGTTGAACTCATTTGAAAACTCACTGACCGAGCGTACGCCAAGAACACGCTCAAAATCGTAGCCTGTTTCGGAACACGTGTAGAACGACATCGGCGTATACACGTAGCTGATGCCATGATCGGCAAAGTACTTGAAAAATGGCACCTCATTATAGAGGTCGCTTTTTAATAGCTTGAGGTCCCCCACAAAAGACACACGCAAACCCGTTGCATCATTTGTCGGCGACGGTTGGGCTGTGTGCACAACAAAAAGCGGCGGAAGTCCGATAGACTCCGTGCAAGCGCTGCGGGAAAGTTGAATGATCGGCGCGTTCCCGATCGTTGGGTTGTTGAACGCGGCGCCCAACATTGAACGAATCTTCTCTGCGCGGGAAATGTCTTCGGCATGTACCGGAAAATCCTTGACAACCGGAACAATAGGAAGAGTAAGGCTGTTCCTGTCGCAGGCGGATATGAATCCCGCAAGACAGCGGTTTCTTTGTCGTAGCGCTCCTTCGGTTTTCGAGATTTTGTTTCCGAGTTCATCAAGGGCCCGTATAATGCCGTCCCGGCTTATGACTGTTGAGTCGTTGGTAAACTCTGCGGTGTCAGCGGGTACTATGCGCAAAAATGCACGTCTGAACCTTTGCAGATCGTCTTTATATGCGCGTATCGCCGCGTACTGGGCGGTCTCGTATGCGAGTTCATCCGTGTCGCTTCCCGACGAAACAAATCGAAGGCGTTCTGCTTCAAGGTTCGCCATGGAGCGCAGAAATGCGATCGGATATAGCGATGAGCGTACGAGTTCATCCGCGTTACGGTCTTTCTGCAAGGTAGAAAGTCGGACGACCGACTGCTCCAGTTTGTCCACGGACAGTGACATCGTCTCCGGATCGGTTCCGGCGAGGGCCATAAGCGGAGACCGCCCCGCGAGTGCCTTTGCATACGCAAGTTTAAGTGCCGAAAGAGAGTCGTTATCCGAGGCCGGTATGCCGGCCTTGGTCAGGGACTCCAAGAAAAAAGCGTGAGCGGTCCGGTCATGTTTTGAGGTATACATATACCATCCGGACGCAAGTAACAATGCACAAACAATGCCTATCACTGGGGTAAAGAACTGAGAAGGAGGTGTTGGTCGGAGGGCCATGAAATGTTGATACTATCATAGGCGCGGTTCAGCCCTTTTGTGGTACGATGACGGTGTGTTGCACTACCTGCGGACATACCCAGTTTTGTTTGCCGCGGCTCTCTTTGGCGTCATTCTGGGCGCATATCTCTACGTTCACGGGTTTGTTACCCGTACGGTATACCAGACGCTCTCCTTTGCCATTGGAAGAGCATGCACCGACCCATCGTTTCAGGCTCAGCAAGAAAACCCGAACAAAATGCTTTTCATCAGCTGTGGGGGATTTATTGAGTGAGATACATAAAAAACAAGGAGGGCCGTCGGGCCCCCCTCTGAATGCTTGCCAGCGTCAGCTTACTTTGGCGCTGTCAGCTTTTTAACGATGCTCGCGACCGTTTTTGTTTCCCAGTCGAGCTCCTTTTCCACGGCCGCCGGCGGAATATATTCCAACAGCATGCCGTTTCCGAGAAGTTTCTCGGAGAGCCCGCGGTCGTCCGTCATCCGCTTGATTGCCGGTACGAGACGGTCCACCGTCTCTTGCGGAGTGCCCGCGACTGCGAAGAAACCCACCCAGAGACCGAGGATATCCTCCCGGTATCCGGATTCCGTGAGTGTCGGAATATCGAAACCGGGAAACTTTTTCGATATCGCGATTGCCCGCAGAGCGCCTCCCCGTATGTGGCTGCTTGCAGCACCGAGCGATGTTGCCACGCCGTCCACATGTCCGCCGAGCAGGTCGGTGACAGCCGGGGTGGACCCCTTGTATTCGAGGATGGCTCGTATGCCGGCACCGCTTTGCGCATTCAGAATCGCGAGGTTCAGCTGACCGAGACTACCGAATCCCGGAGTGCTGAAGCCAAGCGCCCCGGGATGGCCTTTGCCGTATTCGACCAACTCGCGCAGGTTCTTGTATGGTGAGTCGTTTCGTACCGCAAGGATGCTCGGGAAACGTGCTATGACCCCGAGCGGAACAAGATCCTTGAAGGGATCGTAGGATGTCGTACCCGGATACACCACGCGACGGATCGTCAACGGGGTATTGGTCGTGAACAAAATCGTGTAGCCGTCCTTCGGCGACTGAAGTACCGACTCCACACCGATAGCGCCACCGGCGCCCGGCCTGTTCATCACGACGAAGTTCCCCTTGAGGGCCTTTGCGAGTGCCTCCGCCGCAAGTCTGGCGGCCACATCCGCTCCGTCGCCCGCAGTGAAGGGCACGACAATCGTAACGGTCCTGTTGGGGTAGGCATGTTCCGCGGCCTGCGCGGACCAAGCTATCCCGGACAGAACAAGTGCGTAAAGACCGATGATGAATTTGTGCACCGATTCCTCCCTTGTGTCCACAAATATTTTGGCTTGGGAACAAGCCGATGAAAACCATACGTGGTATGTGTAAAACTGTCAATTCCATGTGCGTACAAGAACCTGCTGCTTTGCAGGACATATGCCCCGGTGATACGATTGCTCGACCCGGTGAACTCCACGCCAATTGTCTTTATGATAAGGCGCGATTCCGTGGGGTAAAAAATGAAAAGCTTCAAGAAAAGTGAAATGCGTACTGCTTCCGTCATGGAGCGCGGGGATTTTAAGCCTGTGGCCGAAAAAATGCTGGCGGACCTTTTGTCCGCGCCGAAAGAAGAGGCCAAGCGTTGTGGTCTGCGCATGACGTCCGGCACATCAGGCGGCGAACCGCTTCTTCTCGCATGGGGAAGCGGGGTCAACATCCATACATTTCCCGCCGGCGCAAAAAGAACGCTCCTCTGCCAAGGTGTATTGGGAATGAGGCTTGGCTCGCTTCTTTTCTTGAGGAACAGTGATCCGGGCAGTCCGTCCCGCGTTATTGTTATGGATGCGCGCGATATGATACAGGGTGTTTCCGAGCTACTTTCTGATTTTGCGCCCGACAGATTGTATGGATTTCCATTCTTTATCTCCAAAATGACCGACTATTTGGACGAAGAGGCGAGAAGAAAAATCAACAGTCTGCGGTTTACGGGGGAGGGTCTGTCAAAAAAGGCCGAGATACTGATACGCACTTCTTTCCCCTACGCGGAAATACGGATGCTATATTCTTCCGGAGAAACCGGTCAGATATCAAAACCCTCTTGCGGATTTCTGCCTCCGAATCAGTACCACCCGCACGATGGCGTGACGGTGGAGATAGCCGGACCCGACGATAGCGGGGTTGGTGATATATTGATCTCAAAAAATTTCAACAGAAATATTTCCATACAACGGTACAAAATCGGAGATGTTGGCAGACTCCATAGTATAGAATGCGCATGCGGTGAAAAGGTCACCTTCGAAGTGGTGGGGAAACGCGGGTCCGATTACCTCAAAGTGGCCGGCGTAATATTGCGAAGGGAGGAATTCGACAGGGTGGCACTGTTGTGCAGCGATTTGATGGATGATTATTTCGTCCACGTTGACAGTGTCATGTCGGGGGGAAAGCTCAAAGGCAGAATAACCCTAAAGATATACCGGAAAGATGGACAGGGTGACGCCGCTCTTTTAGAGCGAATACGGCGGCGTTTTTCCGAGGAGTTATTTGTAACCGCCGCCAAAACGCTTAATACACTCGTGGAGTCCGGTTATATAATGCCGCTTGCGGTTGAGTTTGGAGGAGCGGAGCTTGAGAAGGAGAAGGGCAAAGAGGTCAGGTTGTCGCAACGAATATAGCTCCATGGAACACGGAATAAAAAACAGCATATCAGCATTCGTAGATGACGTGATGAAAAGCGGAATGTCCGGATTCTACCGCGAAATCTGGGGGAGAGTTGCAAATTTTGACGAGCTCCCTTTGGTCTCACGGAACGATTTTCTGAAAGTGCCGCTCTCCAAGCGGCGATATAAAGATGAGAAAGCGCTGGTGAAAATCGTTCACACACCAGAGGGCCCGTTCCTTTCAGAATGGAGTTTCGATGACATCGGGCAAGAACCATGGGGCGTACCATCGAAGCGTCCAATGGTCTATCTGGAGGACTCGCACGAGGCATTGGAGAAATCCATGTGGTGCTATGAAAACAACATGGTGCCGCTCATCGGCGAACGTGATGCCGATATCGCGATGTTCGCGGCGGGGAAGTATCGTATCGACCAGCTTATCACAGACACCGCATCTCTCCCGAAATTGTTGCCATATTTGAAACGTCGCGGGGAAAAACTCATGTCGCTTACCGTTCTCGGCGATTCATTCGACGCGCCGACGCTCATGCCGTTCTCGGATTTCGCGCGAACGGTCCGCTTCGTTTTGCGGTTGCCCGAGGTGGGAGCGATTGCCGAAGCGCCGCTTGCCGATAAACCTGTATTCCGCACGGTGCCTAATACGTTTGTCGAATCGGAGGACGGCACTCTTGTCGTCACGAAGCTCACACGCCTGATTACGCCGGTCATTCGATACCGCACGGATATCCGTGATATCACGGTCGTATGACGGATGGAGGATTCGTAGATCGCACAGATATCGCGGCGGTCGATGCGCGGCTACTCGAAGATTTTATTGCCTCTGTGCCACGTGAGGCTTGCCGGTTCGGCATCAGGCTTACGTCTGGGACGTCTGACACTCCTATCGTCTCAGTCCTAGAGTACGGTGACCGACAGTTTTCGAAGTACGCGGAGACTTCAAATCTCCTCATCTGTATGGGCTCACGAAATGTCCGGCTGGCAAACACGCTCCACTTCAGACACGCGCGCGGCGAGAAACCGAGATCAGTATTGAACATTGATAATGAGGATGTTCCGCGACTCGGAAACATACTCGAGGATCTTATGCCCGACGAGGTATCGGGGACCGCATCGTTTATCGGGCTCGTACTCAAGGTTTCCACGCCCGTCGTACCTCAGGCTATTCGCACGTTCCGACTCGCCGGCGAGCGCCTGGAGCCAGCGCGCCTCAAATCCTTCCGGTCGCTTGCGCCGCTTGCCCGCATCACGATGTTCTACGGGACGAACGAGATCGGCCTCATCGGCGTGCAGTGCACAAACCTCCCGCCAAATGTCTACCACGAGGCACCCGACGTCAAAATCGATATTATTGATAGGGACGAAACGGAAGTAGGCGATATTATCGTCTCCAAAATCCTTTCGTACGGAGAACACATTGAGCGATATGCGATCGGCGATATAGGCCGCTTGAGTAACGAGCCGTGCGTATGCGGCGCTCCGGTCACATTTGAACATCTTGGCCGCGGTGGCAACGACTATATCAAGATCTCAGGCACCATCGTCCGCCGCGAAGAATTTGATCGGGTTGCCGCGCTCTTTGCGCATTCTATCGATGATTATCGAGTGGAAGCGGGGGAAAAGCTTGTCAATGGAAAACTTAAAGGCAGTATCATTCTGCACGTCTTCTCTCGCAAAGGGCAGGGCACGCCCGCGCTCGCCGAAGAAATTGCCCGCAATTTTTCCCGCGCGGTATTTCTTACGCCCACGCAGACGCTTGCCGACCTGGTTGGGAAGGGCGCGTTTTTGCCGCTTACTGTTACATTTTCCGCCAAGCCCTTTCCTCAAAAACATAAAGACGTGAAGCTTAGACGAGTCTCGCAATAGAGCGCAGTAAAAATAAAAAAAGACGGCAGATTTCGCTGCCGCCTTTTCATGTCGGTGGAGAATACGGTGACTACTTACCGAGCAACTTGACCCCGTTCTCCTTCATAAACGCCGCCAGTCCCTTGTACTGCCGCGCAATCTCATCGCTGAGAACCGCGGTTGTCGAATGGCGAGTCGTGATGCCGATTTTCGCCAACCTTTCTTGGACGCGCGGATCGCGCACGGCCGTATCGATCGCCTTACTCAGCTTCTCGATGATGGGCTTTGGAAGTCCCTTCGGCCCGGTGAAGGCGTACCAGGCTTCCATTCTCGCGTCGAAGGTCTCGAATCCTTCTTCGACCATCGTTGGCACGTTTGGAAACAGTGGGGTTCTGGTCCCGCCGACGAGGGCAAGCGGTCGCACGATGTCTTCTTTCGGAAGAGCCCCGAGCACCGTGGAGAAGATACCGTCAATCTTCTCGCCGCTACGGATATCCCGGTACGCTGTTTCCTCTCCTTGTCCGGATCCGATTTCCCTGACGCGCACGCCAGGGATTGCGTTGAGGAAGGCAACCGCCAACCTGCCGCTCGGTGTACCCGCGGCTATCGCGAGCTCATCGGGATGTGCCCGGGCATAGTCCACCAGCTCTTTCGAGGAGCGAAATGGACTACTCCTCGGCACCGCAAAGACGAATTGGTCGTAAGCGGTGAAGTTGATGGGCTCGAGATCCCGTATCGGGTCGTACGGGATCTTGTCTTTCGGCATATCCGCTGCAACTCGCGCAGCGGGTAGGATAGTTATCGGGCCGTTGCCGGAGTGCCCCAACGTGTAACCGTCCGGAGCTGCCCGCACGAGGTCACGGAACGCGATCTCGCCGAATGCTCCGGGGCGGTTTTCGACGAAGAATCGAGCCCCGAGGATCTCACTCAACTTGTCGCACAAGATCCTCGTCACGATATCAGCCGGGTTACCGGCCTGCGTCGGGACTATAACGCGCACCGGCCCATCGGGATACGCTTGCGCGAACCCAAGAGATGCAACGACCAACACGGCCGCAGCAGCCACTCTTGCAAGTATTTTCAATGTCCTTCTCCTTGTACTTGTGACGGATATCCGCCACGATTTGAACCAGTGGCTGATACTATACTAATCGTTTTGCCTTGGCAAAAGGGTATACTATCGCCATGAAAGGCGTTACGGAAACATTTGTTGATCTGGTGCGAAACGACCCTCTCTTTGCCGCTGTGGGCATGGACCTTGAGCGCGCCGAGACGGCGCTTGATGCCATTCAGTCGGTCGCCCGTGAATTCGAGGAGGCAGTCGGCGGTCATTCGCTCATGCGACGCTTGTTCCTTACGCGGTACCCGCTTACGCGGTACGCCATTCCCCTGTCGTTCATTCGGGCGTTCATCGAGAGCGAGCGCTGCCGCCGGCACTTTCTCGCGAACCCGACCGGGCGCTCACAGCGTGATCTGCTTGAAGCATGGGATGTTACGTGCAGCGCGTATGGTGCCGATGTCGCGCGCTTCACGCGGATGCACCGCATACTTCTCAGCCTTGACCGCAAGAATGCAGAAGCGGCTCCGCTGCAGGATATGCATGGCAACACGAGTACTCTTTCGGATATTAACCACACGTTACGGACGCTTCGTGCGAATGCAGATCGGCTGCGTGTCGAGCTTATAGCACGCCAAGAGATTGCCGCGGGGAAGGAATGTTCCCGGATCCCAAAGCCAACTACTGCGGAAACAGATCTGAAATACCGGCAGTGTACTGCCCCCGCACGCTACGCCCACCTTCACGAACTCGAGCTCACTCATTCCTTACCATTTCGACGCAGCACCATCCTCGAGAAGCACGGACCTTTTGCATACGAACTATCACAGTTTGACGGTACGCCGACCACACACCCGTTCATGCTCTATATCGTGCGCGATGATCGGAGCGGCACCGTGAGCCTCAAAATCTCTGCGCTTGATCTATTTCTCTTCCAGAAAATCGGTCCTGATACAACAAAACTGAGCTCACTGGCGCATCTCAGAGGCAAGGGGATACCATATTGGTATCAGCCGTCAACAAACTTTTATACGATGCGCGATCAGACATATTGGGCGGATGTTTCGACGATCGTTGATATCCATCGCAGGCCGTCGCTCGACGCGCAAGCACTGCGGGCGCAAAAATCGAGCCTGATCGATCTGCTTCTCGGAGCATGCGTAGAGGACCACCAGACCGTCCTTGAGAACGCGAAAGATCATATGCGGCACGGTACGTTCACGTCCCACCTTGCATGGTACTGGGTTCTCATGCGCACTCATCCGAGCATCTACTATCTACCGTTTAATGAGAGCGTGTGGAGGATTGCTGAAAAGCCCAATTTCCTCGGTTCCGGCAGGGTAAAGCCGGAAGGCATACTATATCGATCGGCGGACGCGATACTCGAAGATACTACCGCGGAACAGTTGGAGCTCATCATGCAAAGCGGCCGTATTCGCGAAGAGGCCCGGAAGGCTGCGGGCCATACAGAATCCTATGCACATTAATATCCGGACCATTATGTTGCAGTTGATTCGTTCATATGCAGGCACGTACGTCGGCTATTCGACCGCGCTCACATTGTTATTTCTTATCCTCTTTGCTACCGGGATGGCGAGCATTATGTACGAAGTGGTGTTGCTTTCATTTGTAACCACCCTCGTCGGTATTACTGAATTTTCCGCCGGCATGGTCATCGGAGGGTTCATGGGAGGATTGGGGCTCGGTGCATTTGCCGGCGCCTGGTATACGCGACGCAAGTACCCCCTCCTTCTGTTGTTTGTTGTTGCCGAGGCGCTTATAGCGCTATACGGCTTTTCTTTTTTTGCGCTTGCCGAGGCACTCGGGATATACTCTTCCACTTTCGCGATGAAGTCGCTGTTCATTTCATGGGCGTTGCTTTTTCCCTCGTTTCTCATGGGTATCGAGTTGCCGGTGGCCGTTCAATGGTTGGAGCGAGGCGAGACCCATTCCGGGACGCATGTCGGTGTTGTGTATGCCGGGGACACCCTAGGTGGTGTACTCGGAGCGTTAACTGCAGGCATTTTCTTCATTCCGCTCCTTGGACTCGAAGGGACAATGATTGCAGGCGGTATTCTAAATGCGGCCACGGTATTCCTCATTTTTTCCCTTGTTGAGAAGAAAAAGCTATTCGGGATAGTGCTTTCTATCGCGGTATTAATTGGAGGAAGTACGCTTCTTTTCGGCTCTCAGAAGTATTTTACCGAAGCGAGTCTCTCGTTCTTTCGTTTAGCAACACGTTATAATCCGATCGAGGCCGCGCACTCCCCATTTCAATACAGCGCCATAATAGACCACCCCACCTTCGGGATCTCCCTGTATTTCGATGATACGTTATTCGTAGGAACGGTTTCGCGCGCATACCATGAATTTTCCGTCCTCCCGGCCGTGAATGCACATCCGGATGCGCAACGAGTATTGGTCATCGGTGGAGGTGACGGGGGAGCGCTGTATCAACTGGTTCGCGCCGGCATCCCGCACATTGTGCATGTGGACATAGACGAGAAGCTTGTGAATCTTTCGCGAAAATATCTGCAAAAGATGAATGGCGGCGTTTTTGATGACCCACGTATTGAACGCCATTTCATGGATGGGCGTACGTTCCTTCAACAAACCGACCAACAGTTCGACATAATAATCGTCGACGTGCCTGCTCCGCGCAGGGCACAGCTTAGCAGTATGTGGTCGAAGGAGTTTTATGAACTTGCTAAGACACGCCTCTCTCCCGGCGGAATACTTGTCCCGCACATACCAAATAACCAGTATCTGGAGGCGCAGACGGTAATTTTAGCCACCATACGATCTGTGTTCAAATATACCTACCGGTATGAATATGCGGGAGGAATACGTAGCACGACAGATGCAATCCAAGCATCGGTCATTGCAAGTGATGCATACGATCCGCGCGTCGTTCGCAGGAAGAAAGTTGTTGAGGGGGATCATTGGTACGAATCCTCCAGGCATGCCGGACTGTTCCACATGCCGCCGTTTGAGCGCCGGTATTTTGACACTCATAAGGACATCATATCCACTGACCGCAATCCCGCTGTTTCTCAATTCCTTCAGCCACAGTATAGATTTAATGCGGTCCGACAGTTAGAATACGAACGCGGATTACCGAGCATCATTAGTACTCCGTAAGATTTGCGGACCATGAACGATACCATAAGCATCGATCGCGGCTGGATTTTTCAGGACTGTGCGAATGTCGCAGCACTGACCGATGCAGATCTAGGCGCTGCGTTTGCAGGACTCGTGCGCAAGGCCGGCTTTACGGTATATGAGCCGGTCGCGAGTAAAAAGTTTGAGGGTGCAGGCGGAGTGACGGTCTCTGTGATAATTGGAGAATCCAGCGTTGACATACACACATGGCCCGAAGCCGGCACCGCACATATCCGTCTGTTTTATTGTCATTATTCAGAAAATAACGACGCCAAAGCGGAGCGTTTTTTTGTGCTGGCTAAGAAGTACTTTAAGCCGGAGAGGGTTCGCGAGGTTGAGAGACGCGAATTTCCTGTGTGACATCTCCACGTACGGGTCACGGAGCAACGCCGGACTTAAGGAATTCTCGATGCAGCCGGACCCACACCTTCAAGTCGGACATGGCCGTGATTTTTTCTTCCTCCGGCAATTGTGAATACCACAGCGA
Organism: uncultured Candidatus Saccharibacteria bacterium; assembly: GCA_964592945.1. Taxonomy (GTDB): domain Bacteria; phylum Patescibacteriota; class Minisyncoccia; order Phycocordibacterales; family UBA2100; genus UBA10103. The sequence continues at coordinate 31,143 of CAZQGK010000001.1, read as the reverse complement.
GTTCGAAGGACGAGGAGAGCCCTTACCGACAAATACTGAGATTGATGTAGTGCCGACGACCGACGGATTTTGGGTCTCAAAAAGTTGTGGAAAACCGCTTTTAGCGATCAGAAGGTAGTTCGCGTCAAATCCCTCGTGAATGCCGTACTGTTTCAGTCCGGGAATTGTACGATCTATGGTTGCAATTGCTGCGACCAGCCGATCAAGCGCCGCACTTCGATTCTTGACCATGAGTGATAACTCGGTCAGAAGATCGCGCTCGGACGACGGTGATCCGTTCCCGGACGCGGCGCGCGTCGTCGAGGCAAGGAATGCGGTGATGTCACCATCTGATATCACGCGCGTGCCGGCCACGGAAACATGACCGAAGCGTTTCGCCCACGACGGATCCTTTTGTATTTCCTCGAACACGGCGTCGATACCGAAGATATGCCCCTGAAGACCTCTTAGCTCAGGACATTGATAATAGCTGATCGGATTCCCCGGCGTATATTTCACGCCAAGATCCAAAAGATATTGATTAAACGTTCTCCAATTCGCAGACGGCTCTACAATGCGGTTAATAGTCGTGTCTCCCACAAATAGCATCGGGGGTACTAGGTCGGGGACACCAGCTCCATTGTCCGGAGGTATCACGAAATAATGCGGTAGCGGTCTCGGTTCGATACAAGAATCGTCACTGATGGCAAATACCGTCCGGTTCTTCAGCGCCGGTAACCCAAAGACCGCGGCGTATAGATCGAGCATATCGTTCACGTCCGCGGGAAGGCGAGATGCCGCACCCGATCGCACGTCGCGTGGTTCGTCCAGTGCAGGAATGGCGAGATCCCGCTCACCACAAAACCAAAAGAGACCCGAAAGGCAACGTTCTCGATTGCGCAGACGCGACCCCGTTGCCTGCATGCCTGCCCCGGCCTCATCTATCGCATGCAGAATGCTCTCCGTGGTTTCGATCCCGCTCATCACGGCAATCCGTTGGGAAGGAATCGCAGTCTGCGCAAATGCCGCACGGTACCGGCTCAAATCGCTCTCAAAAGCCACGGCGGCAGCTTCAAGCGCCGCACGATACCTCGTCTCATTTTGATCGGAACTGTTCGTGAGAAATGCCTGCCGGGCCCGTTCGGTATCCGCAAGCGCCCGGAGCCAACGTATGGGAAAGAGCGTATTCCGGATCAGTCTCTTGTCGTTTTCTTCGCTCTGTAAATCGGCCAATGCATTCTGCACCGCCTCCAATTGCGTGGTTGCCGTATCCAGTTTGTCCGCATCCGTTCCCGCAAGGGCGATGAGAGGCGAACGCTTCGCAAGCGTAAGTGCGTATGCAAGGCGGAGCGCCCCGATCTTTCGTGCGGGTTGGACCGGAACGGCATCTGATGTTGAGACGAAGCCGCGATCGACATGGTAGGTGCCCCCTTGTACGCTTACGGTTTCGATGACGTTAGCTTGTTGCAATGCGGAGCTGAAGAAAGAGGTCGTCCACTCCCGGAATATGAACACTCCCAGCAGAGCAAGAGCAAGAACGGCCAGTAGACATCCTCCCAAAACGGCTCCGCTCGGAAGCTCCTTCGGAGAAAAACACATGGTGCCCCATTGTAACATGGCGGTAATATAGCCGCGGCTTGCCCGCGTACGGGCACGCGCTACAATGAAATTATGCGAGAGCGCATCACTATCCGCCAAATGGTCATCGTCGCTGCGGCCTTCGTGTTTGCCGCGCTCTTGTACACATATATATACGTACAGCAATTTTTCGCTCACAACAATACGCCGAAACTTGCTTCGGACAATGAGTGCTCGCCCGATAGCGGCGTGCAACAAGCGCCGAAACAAAATCCGAATAAGATACTCTTTGTTAGTTGCGGAGGTTTTTTGGAGTAGGGCGCTATGGAGATATTAGAGCGTAAAGACGCGCCGCGGGTCATATGCGATCCTCTTCTTGCTGAAGTGATACGTGAAGGGCACAAAGACGTGTATGCGTATTGCTTGTGTACGACCTCCGGAAGCACAGGTAAGGGGCTCATGCTGGCCGTTGCGGCCGGGCGTCTTGCGCCGGATTGGGTGGGCGACTCAAGACGGCGTCTTACCTGTGTCGGTACGCGAAGCATACGTTTGAGGTATCTCGTTATAATGAGGAGCAACCCTGCGTGCAACAGATCTGCATCGCTTGCCCTGGATTACGACGATTTCACTCCGGAGCTTCCCCGTCTGCTCAGTGAATTCGCACCCGACCATATACGCGGGCTCATATCGTTCGCCATCAAGCTCTCGTCGAACGTTCCTGAGGATGTTCGACGCGGAGTGAGTACTATGGATGTCGCAGGCGAGGTGATGACCGAACCACGGGTAAAATTACTGCGCGAGAGTTTCCCTTTTGCCCGCATCCGGACTATGTACAATGTGACGGAATTGTTTTTGCCCGTGTCGTTGCCGTCGTGCGGGCACACTCCTCTGAACCAGTACCATCCCGCCAAGGACGTAACGATAGAAATACGCGAGCCGGACGAGCACGGGTACGGCGACCTCCTGGTGACGAGACATTTACCGCAGGGAGTTACGATAGAAAGATATCGCACCGGCGATATTGTGCGTATGTGCGGTCCCTGCCCGTGCGGTGAGGCGATTACTTTTGAAATTGTCGGCAGGCGTGGGTTCGACTACTTGAAAATTGCCGGGACGATTTTGCGACGCGAGGAATTCGACAGGGTACTTTCACTGGAGCCGGGAATGGCCGACGACTATCGTGCCGAGGCCTCGGAAGAATTAGTTGACGGCCGCATCACGGGGAAGATCGTGCTACGCGTGTTCCGCGCCGATGGAGTTTCAGATCCGCAATTAGGTGCACACATCGCCGAATTGGTATCCCAAAACCTGTTTCTCACTCCTACGCGGACACTCGGGGAACTTGTATCGGAAAAGAACTTCCTCCCGCTCGTTGTCGAGTTCGTGTCCGAACCCTTTCCCGCCAAATTCAAAGAGGTAAAGGTTATGCAACGCACGTAACTATGCCTGAATTACGTGATAACAATAAGATAGAGCGGCTCATCGCTGCTGTTGCCAGCCACCCTCAGGCTTCCTTTTACCGGGAACTATGGGGAGGCAAGCGCACCTTCGACGAGTTGCCGCTTGTTACCATTGACGACTTCGTGCGCGCTCCGCTTCCCACACGCAGATACAAAGACGACATCTCTCTCGTAAAGATTATTCATACTGCGAACGGATCGTTTCTTTCCGAGTGGGCCTTTGAGGATATTGCGCGTGAACCGTTCGGCGTCATCTCAAAGCGGCCGCTGGTGTACATGGAGAACTCTCATGAGGCACTCGAGAAGTCGGTGTGGTGTTACGAGAACGGCATGGTCCCTCTCGTCGGCGAGGCCGATCCCGACATTGCCGCCTTTGCGGCTCGAAAGTATAACGTCGATTCGCTCATCACCGATGAACGGGCGCTCACAAAGCTCGCACCATACCTTGCGGAGCGGGAGGAAATGCTCGAGGCGATAACGGTCATAGGAGAGACTTTTGACACACGAACACTACAGCCGTTCACCGCGTACGCGCGTCGGATGCGCTTGGTACGCGCCGCAGCCGCGGTCGGCGCATTTGCCGAAGCCGAGTTCGCACTCGAACCTGTTTTTATCCCTGTTCCCGGTTGCCTCCTGGTCGCTACCAAGGAAGGATTTACGGTCACGAAAGACAGGCCGCTCACCACCCCCATTATTAAATATTACACCGGCGACTTGGCGGACACTGTTTGAAAGGCGGATGTACTATACTTCGGTCATGCGACGACTTGGAGTGGCGCTGGCGCTGGCGGTGGTACTGGTGGCCGCCGCGTTATTGATAGGAAACAAAAACCGGCCCGCCGTTTTGCGGCCGGACAAACTGAATGTGGTTCTCATCAGTGTCGACAGCGTGCGCGCCGACCACATGGGCCTTTTCGGGTACGGACGCGATACCACACCCAACATTGATGCGTGGGCCAAGGATGGAATTGTTTTCGGTAATAACTTTTCTACGAGTTTCCTCACTCCTATTAGTGAGATGAGTGTGCATACCGGGAACTACCCATTCACTAGCGGAGTTATTAATTTTCAGTCTGTGTTGCGCGACAGTGTACCCACGATGGCGCAGATTTTTAAAAGCAACGGTATGCAGACGGCGGCGTTCTTATCCTCGCCGGAGTTCTACAATTATCCGGCCCTTAAAGCCGGCTTCACGCGCGGATTTGACACGTATGTGCTCTCGTCGGCATCAGATACAAAATACTATCAGCACGGAGGTAATCCGGTTGCCGACGCGATCGCTTGGATAGACGGGCACAACCGCGAACAGTTCTTCTTGTGGGTCGCTATCGGCTCGGCGCATTGGCCCTATGGGCAGGACGAACCGAATCACTTCTCCGACCCCGCCTATGACGGTTTTCTCAACACTGACGATGTAAAAAGGACAGGCATGACGTGGCGCGACAACCTCGGATTCGCATACCGGGGCGTCCTCTACTCGACAACGACGCCTGTGCGCTCCGTGGGGTCGGTGGGGAAGGAAGACATCGACTATGTGAACGGGCGCTATGATGACGGATTAGTGCTCACCGACCGCATCGTCGGTGAACTCTTCGACTATATAAAAAAAACTGGACTTGCCGACCGGACAGTTGTCATTTTGCAGTCGGAACACGGCGAGACCTTGGGCGAGCGCGGCTACATTGCGCACTATGATATCTATGACGAGACGGTCCACACGCCGCTCATCATCAAAATGCCGGCCCTCGCGGGGCGGCGTATCGAGACGCTGACCTCCGGAGTTGATGTACTGCCGACCGTGCTCTCGCTCCTGCGTATACCGGCACCTGTCGTGGACGGTGTCGACCTGTCGCCTTTCTTCACGGGGGCAACCTCGACACAGCCGCGGCGGGAGGTGTATCTGTCACGCACGCCCTTATGGGAGCGCCTTTTCTCGTCTACGTTCCAGGGCAGGGCAATCTTTCTTCCATCATCCATGCCTATCGAATCGACCGCGTGGGCGCAATTTGTAACCGCCGACAATAAGGAACATTACTACGACACCGCGATACGCACAGAGAAATGGAAACTCATTCATCGTCTCGCGCGCACGGCCCTCCTGAAATATTCCTGGTGGGGGTGGCTCACAGGAAAGCCTGTCGTGTTGCCCGAGTACGAACTCTACGATCTCGCGAACGATCCGGGCGAGACACGCAATATATACAGCGCGCATGCGCATGATGCGGATATCGTCGCGCTACGCGCAAAGCTCGAAGACTGGGAAGTAAAAATGAGAGGGGCGACTCCCGGTCCGACTCCCGTGCAGGAAATCCAGCCATATTTTTGATATACTCCCGGGCACTATGGTTACGCGCGCGCTGTTCGGGGCGGTTTTATTCATTGTCGTCATCACACTCGGTCTCGCTGTGTCCGGAAAAGGCTCGCCTACGTCTTCGGACATATCGTGCAAAGACTGCAACGTCATCATCATCGGTATAGACACATTGCGTGCCGACCGCGTGCATTCGTTCGGGTACCCGCGTGAGACCACTCCCCACATCGACGCCTTGGCGGCGGGGGGATACAGCTTTGTGAACGCCATATCCGCCTCGAGCTGGACGGTGCCCGCGTTCATGTCCGTCATGACGGGCGCCTACCCTTCCGTGCACAAGGTGACGAACAAGTATGTCGAGTACGATCCGAAGGACCCGAAGAAGCAAATATTATCTGATCTGCGCGCACTCTCGCCGCAGATAGAAACGCTGGCGCAGGCGATGAAGGCCGCAGGATATGTAACCGGCGGGTTTACGGGAGACGCGGGTGTTGGGCACGCGTTCGGCTACGGACTGGGATTTGATATCTATACCGACGCGGAAACATTCGGCGGCTTGGGCAACAGCGAGACGCACGCGCTTGCGTGGCTCGACACACTTCCGAAGAATCAAAAGTTTTTCATGTTCTTCCACGGCTATGACCTCCACGGTCAGTTCAAGCTCGCCACCAGTTCGGAGTCTTTCGTCCCGAAAGATTACAAGGGTCCGTACACGGGCTCGCCGCAGGAGGAAGCAAAACTCCGCGAGGACCAACTCGTTTCCCCGCTCTCGCTTACCCCCGCCGATGTCGCGTTTTGGAACGGCCTTTACGACAGCAAAATCCGTGCGGCTGATGCCGGGGTGGGGGATTTTATCGCCGCACTGGACGGGCGGGGACTCCTCAAAAATACGGTCATCGTGGTCCTATCCGACCATGGCGAAGAGTGGCATGAACACGGCGGCATCGACCACGGGCATACGCTGTACGACGAGCTCGTGCATGTGCCCGTCATAGTGAGCATCCCCGGCACGCGCGGAGGAGTGAAAATTTCCGCGCAGGTAAGCATGATGGACGTCGCACCGACACTCGTGCAGATGCTCGGAATGGCGTCGGGCACGTTCGCCGGACAGCTTGAAGGCAAAAGTCTCTTGCCGTACATCACGGGAGCTGCCACCGCCGGCAGGGATGTATTCATCGAGACGGATTATCGCGACTTCACGCACAAGCGCGGCGTGCGCACTGCGGATGGTTGGAAATACATCATTACGTTGGAAAACGGCAAAGAAGAACTCTACAACTTGAATACCGACCCGCGCGAAAAAGAAAACCTCATCACGAAAGAGGTCGCGAAGGCAACCACTCTGAAAGACAAGCTCCGGGAACATGTCGAGAACGACCTCCACAGCACGCTCTCGGCGCCGGTAACAACAGGATGCCTCCCTGTGTATCCGACCGAGTGTAAATAGTCTGCACGAGGTGTGCCCGTCTTGTAATTAAAAATGTTCCGGCGACACTCGCGTGCCGCCGGGGTAGGTCATAGGGCTCAACGTTTCTGAGCCTCCGCGATGTTGTGCTTGATGACGTTCGCGAACACGTCGGGGGCTGCTGGATATGCCGTAAGCTTGGCCTTTTCCAGCTTCTCGATGACGCCCGGGTCATGGAGCGCCGCAAGAACCGCCCGGCTCAGGATACGCATCCTGTCCTCCGGCACGCCATTCGGGGCAAACATACCGCCCCATGAGTCGAGGTCTCCGCAGGCCAGGCACCCTTGTTCGTACAGGGTGGGGACGGTCTGCAGAAGGGCGCTTTTTTTCCTTCCCACTGTGCCGACCACGCGCACTATGTCGCTCTTGAGGTGCGGCAGTGCGACAGTGGCCGTCATGAAGGCGGCGTTGATGCTTCCGTTGAGGACGTCCGCCATTGCAAGCGGGTCGCCGCGGTACGGCACGAAAACCACTTTTGTGGCTTGCAGGCCACGCAGTAGTTTTGTGGCGTACTCACCGGTCGTACCGCCGTTACCGACGGTAAGCCCGTTGTGTGCGCGCGCGTACGCGAGCACTTCGGGAAGCGTGGCGCCCACATTCTTGTGCGCGACGAGCACGAAATCGAACAGCAGTGTTCGTGCCACCGGCCTAAGCGACGACACTTCGTAGCCCAGTTTCTCGCCCCGTGCCTTGTAGTCGAAGGGCGCGAGAACGATCTGGCCGTAGTTGGTGGCGCAGATCGTATAGCCGTCCGCCGTCGCGTCTGCACAGCGCCTCGTCCCGACAATCCCGATGGCACCGCCCACGTTCTCAATAACCACTGGCTGACCCAGGGTCTTGGACATATGGTCGGCGATGAGCCGCGTGCCGATATCGGTCCCGGACCCCGGCGTAGTGGGGACGATGACCGTAATGGCCCGGCTGGGAAAGGTTTCCCCGAGTGCCGGACCTGAGACAATGCACGCGAACGCGTAAGTGAGCATCATTCGAATAAAGCGCATCTAGTGTTCTCCCTCTCCCGATCATCCGATAATCGAACGACCACAGGCACGACTATAACCCAAGGGGATATGTTGTTCAAGAAGCCGGTATAAGGCCTGTTGAACCGAAGCGAGAACGTTCTTCGTATACAAGGTGAGACACGGTCTCCCATTTCAAAAAAGTCGAACGACCGGCACCATCCTAGATGGCGCCGGTCGCTATGTGTCGCTCACATCGCGATATCGTTCGCGGTAAGCCGGACCCGGGAGCCGATAAGTGCGATACATGTTATCGCACCGGTCAGTGTTCCGACTGCTGTCATGACAAGAGCGAATGCCAGCGTCAGTGTTCCCGGGTGGGTACCCGGGCCGACCAAGCCGAATTGCGCCATCGCAATGACCGGACCACACGATAGGCCGATCAGAATGACGGTGACGCACACCGCTCTCACCAGGCTCCACAGCATTTCCATGCCGAGTTCCCCGATGGATACTTGGCATTCAGCCGGCGACGTACCAGGCAACGGTTCGGTCATTACTCCGTCCTCCCTTCCAATAATGAACATGCTACTCGTGTGCTCGCATGATACCGTCGCTACGCATCGTAGGCAAACACCGCGTGGTAGACTCACTTCACTAGCCTTCACAGATAGTCTATGTCGGACGAGCAGATAGAAGAACTTATCACTTGGGTACGGAGGGCCCCCTCGTCTTTTTATAGCGGGCACTGGGGCCGTGCGAAGGGGCTTCCCAACTTGCCGCACGTGTCGCGGGCGGACTTCATACACGCCCCTTTGTCACAGCGCCGTTACAAAGACGAGCGGGCGTTCGTGAAGATCGTGCACAATTCCGGTGGGCCGTTCCTTTCCGAATGGAGTTTTGAGGACATCGCGCGGGAGCCGTGGGGAGTGAAGTCAAAGCGGCCGATGGTCTATATGACGGATCCGCATGAGGCGCTTGAGAAGTCGATGTGGTGCTATGACAGAGGCATGGTGCCGCTGATAGGCGAAAAGGACGCGGACATAGCATCGTATGCGGCATCTAGGTATCAGGTCGATCAGCTCATCACGGATGTTGCTGCTCTTGAGCGGCTACGGCCGTACCTTGACGGCCGTAGCGAACAACTTGAAGCAATCACGCTTGTCGGCGCCGCATTTGATAGAAACTCGCTCACGCAATACTCACCATATGCGCGGACCGTACGCTGCGTTCTCGCTCTTCCGGAGACGGGGGCGATAGCTGAGGCGACACTTTCGGAGCCTATTATGAGGCCGCTTTCGAATTGCGTCCTTGAAAACAATAACGGCGAACTTGTCGTCACGAAGCTGGCGCAGCTTGTGACGCCGATCGTAAAGTACCGGACGGGGATACCGGCGGACACGGTTTTAATTTAAGTATGGAACGTGCTGATCTGATAGAAATTGGAGAACGGTCGCTCGCGCGACTACGCTCGGCTAATCTCAAGCCAGAGGAAGCGCGGCAATATATAGTGCGCACGACCTCCGGAACGACGGGGGATTGGCCGCTGGTCATCGCGACACTATCTCGGCCGCGTCTTTTCAGTATATTCAAAAACTCGGTACGGCCGGTCGCCTGTATGGGCACGATGAGCACGCGTCTTACGAATGTATTCTCAGTGCGCTACTGCGAGGGCAATGCGCCGATACGAGTCATGGCGACCGATATCAGAGATCTGGTACCCGAGGTAGGGATGCTTCTCGATGATTTTGCTCCGGATACATTCCGCGGGGTACCATCGTTTATCACCGCAGTACTGGAGACTCTTTCTACCGCCGCACGGCTAAGAATAAAAAATGTCTTCCTTACCGGCGAAATGCTTACCGCCTATCGTGCGCGTGTATTTGCGGAAAAGACGCCGGATGCCGCAGTACGCATGCTCTATGTAACGAGCGAACTCGGAGGACTGTCATCACTCGATAATTGCCGCTACCTTAGGCGCAACCAGTATCATCCCGGAGAGGGTGTCACGATCGACATCGTCGGTCCTGACGAGAGCGGGGCGGGGGAAGTGTACATAAGTACTACGATAGAGGATGAACATATTAGACAGTACCGCGTAGGAGATGTTGCGCGGTTTTTGCCGCAATGCCGGTGTGGTGCGCCGGTTACATTTGAGCTTGTCGGACGCACAGGCCGTGATTATGTAAAGCTCGCCGGAGCCACCTTGCGGCGTGAGGAGTTCGACCGCGTTGTTGGATTGTTCCCGTATGTCGACGACTATCGTGTGGAAGCCCGCGAGGTCCAGTCTGGCGGCTCGCCCAAAGGCCAAATTACCCTGAGACTGTACCGTCGCGGCGCTACGATGACGGATGCGCTTCTGGAGGAAACGAAGAATAAGTTCTCGCGTGAGTTGTTCCTCACACCGACGCAGACTTTGTTTGAACTCGTACAAAAAGGTGTCTTTTTACCGCTTGAAATTGTACAAACAGCGGGACCTTTCACGCAAGAAAACAAAGATATCAAGATCCGGCTGATTTCCCAGTAATCTATTTTCTTCCGGAAACCTTCGTGGTAAACTCTTGGAAGTTGTCTCAAAAAAGCGGCCGTTCTTCCTTAAAAAATCATACACCAACAAGGAATCCATCATGACCACATCTATGATCATAGGGACGCTGACCATCCTCACGGCCCTCGTGCTCGTGGCCCCGCGTGCTGCGCGGACTCTCGAGTCTTTCTTCGTGCACAACAGGAATCTTGGTTGGCTGCGCGGGTCTTTTGCCTACACGGCAGACTGGACCCAGCCGCTTGCGTTGTTTGCGAGCGGCACGTTTGCCTTCCTAAGCCCTTGGCACTTTCTCGCCTTTGCGGTCCCGAACGTGTTCGCCCTCGCTCTCACGATGATAATCGGCCCGGCTCTGCACAATGCAAAGGGAGACGGGTACACGCTCCCGGAGGTCTTCGGGCACGTGTCCCGGGGCGTTTCGGGAGGGTTGCTACGCACCGTCTTCGCCATCTTCGCCATCATCAGTCTCGCATACACGATGGCGCTCAACCTGACGATGCTGCAGGCGGCCAATCAGGAGACACTCCGTCTGTGGATTGGCGAGCATCTTGGTGTAAGCATGCTTACACTTTCCATCCTCGCCGGGGTTATTGCGTATCTGTGGGCAACGCCGCACGGTATGCGGGGAACAATGATAGGAGATATCGGAAAGATCTTCTTCATATTCCTGGGTGCAGCGGGTATCGCCCTGTTGTGGATCTTTCCCGTTGCGCCGTTTGATTTCGCGATCCCGCTTCCGGACCTTTCGCCGATGAATGTGTTCTGGGTGTTCGGCGTCCCGTTCGCGGTGTCTTTGATAGGCGGTGCCATATCAAAACCGGAGATGGTTGAACGAAACTATGCGATCGAAAAGAGCCGTCTCGTGCTCTCCGGCACTGTGTCGGTCGTACTCTTCTCGATTATCCTGGTTGCCTACGGTTCGCTTGGTTTCTTGGCACGGATGCTTGGAATGGGTTTGATGAAGGACCAGCTGCCGGCGCTTGAGATCGTCAAATTTCTGCCGGCCGCAGAACCCTTAGTGATTCTGATCGTAACGGTCGTGCTCATTTCCTCTCTGGCTTCGCAGCTCGCGAGCGCCGGAACGGTATGGGGAACAGAAATCGTAAAGCGGTTTGGTTTAGGTTCGAGCGAAGAAGAAACGATAGCGTGGAGCCGTGCATTCATGTTCATCACTCTCATCGGAGGATTTGTGATGGCGTTGCGTGTCAACGACATCGCAGTACTTCTTCAAAACATGAGCATCGTAAGGGGTGAGCAAATCGTTGCAATCTTCGTCGTCTTGTTGTGGCCAAGGGCGGTATCTCCGTGGGTGGTTCTCATCGGGGTTGTCGGCGGCGCCATCGCGGGTCCGTACTTCACCTTCGTGGAGCACAACCCGCCGCTCGGCGCAATCGTCGCGTTCTCGGTGCCGCTTGTCTTCTGTGTCCTCGGGGCAGTGTGGCGGTGGTATCATCCGTGTTCGGAACGCGATGTCATCCTGAAATGATTTTTTCTGTGCGGGCCAGCGGCCCGCACCGGTCCTTTTTATGTATAATCATCGGCATGCAGCCGTTCAAGGGATTCGATTCTTTGGTGCGCACGGACCCCTTGTTCGCCGCCGATGGCCTGGATCTCGAGGGCGCAGGGCGGGCACTTGACGAACTTGAGTCGGCCATTCTCGACCTCGAGTCGCTTCTGTCGGAGGGCTCATGGCGCCGCAGACTCTTTCTTGTCCGATACCCGCTTGCGAAATATGCGGTACCGCTCCCTTTCTTGCGGGCGTTCGTAGAGAGCGAACGTCGTCGCCGGGTTTTCATTGCGGCTCCGACCGAAGAGAACGCACAACGATTACTTGCCGGATGGCGTGTCGCGTCTGACGCATATGCCAAGAGCGTCAATCGGTACATACTCATGCACCGCCTGTTCTATGCTTTTGAGAAACAGCCGGACTCGTTTGTGTTCAACGACATGACGGGGAACCGGACCACACTCACTGATGTCAACCGGATGTTGGCCCTGATGAAGCAAAATGCGGAGCAACTTGAGCTGGCGGTGAACGGACGTGAACGAATGCTCGCGGGGGGCGCGTCCCACGCGGACACCCCGGTGCCCGTTTTGTCTCTTCCCGGATTCCGGACGGGCGATATGTCGCCGGTACACGCGCATCTTCATGCCATGGAGGTGAAGCATTCGACATTCATGCAAGGAGAAATCCTTGAAACGCACGGTCCGTTTTGGTACGAGCTACCGCACTTTGACGGTGTGGCGGCAAAGCACCTTTTTATGCTGTACATCATGCGCGATCCCGCGAACGGCCTCCCCGCCGCCAGAATTTCTCTCGTTGACCGTTTCTATTTTCTGCCCATTGCCGGGCCGAAGGCGCGTTTCGGCGGCATAGGCAAGTCGCCGTTCGAATTGCTTATCAAGCGGGGGTTCCGGTATTTTTATCAGCCGGCGACTTTTCTGTATACGGCACGGGACCAGCGATACTGGGCGGATATGCTGACAATGGTAGACCGTGTGCGTCGACCGCATCTCGACCGGCACCTCGTCGAGTCGGAGCGCTCAAGCTTACTCGACCTTTTTCTCGTTACCGGTGCGAGCGATATACGGACGTACATCATTCACACCCGCGAACGCCTCGCCCTCGGCGAGTTCAAGGAGTATTCGCTCTTGTTCGGGCTCTTAATGCGTAGCCATCCGAGCGTCTTCTTTCTTCCGTTTAACAGGAGCATATGGCGCCTTGAGAAGCAGCCGGACTTCCTAGGCTCTGAACACATCGACGTGAAGGACAGGCCTTACCTTACCGACGACGTTGTAATTGCCGACACGACTCCGGAGGAAATGGACCTCATCATGCAGGGCGGCCGCATCCGGAAAGAGGCACGTGAGCAGGAAGGATTCATACCGTCGGCGACTGCGACATCCACAGCACCCATGTCGCGGATGCACCCTCAGGAATAGTGTAGAATGGCGAGCATGACACGAATAGCAATAAACGGGTTCGGACGTATCGGCAGGGGGTTTTTGCGCGCCGCCCACGGGCGGAAGGAGTTTGAAGTCGTCGCTATCAACGACCTCGCGTCGGCTGAAAATCTCGCATACCTTTTAAAATACGACACTGTCTACGGGCGCTCTCCGTTTACGGTCGCCGTCGCTGAGGGCGGATTGCTCGTCGACGGGAAAAAGATAACGCTCAGTGCGGAACGTGAGCCCGTAAAGTTGCCGTGGAAGGAACACCAAATAGATATCGTCGTCGAGTGCACCGGGCTTTTCACCGACGCGGAAAAGGCAAAGGTGCACCTTGAGGCGGGAGCGAAACAGGTCGTCATCTCGGCACCGGGCAAAGGTGAGGGTGTGGAGACCATACTCATCGGTGCGAATGAGGAAAAATTCGCCACCTGCGGCCCCATCACCTCAAATGCCTCGTGCACTACGAACGCCGCGAACCCACTCGTCGGTATTCTCGATGAGGCCGTCGGCATCGAGCGGGCTATACTCAACACGACCCATGCCTATACCGCGAGCCAAAGTCTGGTTGACGGAGGCAAGGCAAAAGACCTCCGCGAGCAAAGAGCCGCCGCACAGAACATGGTGCCGACCTCGACGGGCGCCGCTAAGGCAACGACGCTCGTCTACCCGCAGCTCAAAGGAAAATTCGACGGTGTTTCGGTACGCGTGCCGGTGCCGAGCGGCTCGCTCGTCGATATCACTTTTGTGTCGAATCGACCGACGACCGTCGAAGAAGTGAACGACGCGCTCCGCAAGGGTGCGTCGAGTGACCGCTGGAAGCGTGTCTTTGCGGTCTCCGACGAGCCGCTCGTCTCCGCCGATATTTTGGGATTGCCATATGGTGCCATAGCCGACCTCGCGATGACACGCGTCGTAGACGGAACGCTCGTCAAAGTGATGGCGTGGTACGACAACGAAATGGGGTACGTACACACGCTCATCGAACATGTCACAGAAGTCGCCAAGCGTCTAAAATGACCATGCGTGTCTATTTTGCCACCGACCACGCGGGATTCGAATTGAAAAACATCCTTCTTGCCTACGTGCGTGATGAATTGAAATACGATGTCGAAGACTGCGGTGCATTCGTCAATGACCCGAGCGATGACTATCCGGAAATTATCGCAGGCGCGGCGCGAAAGCTCTCCGCGGATGCGGTGCAAGAGCGCAATAGCCGTGCCGTCGTGATAGGCGCTTCCGGTCAGGGAGAGGCCATGGTCGCAAATCGTTTTAAAGGCGTACGTTGCGCGCTCTATTATGGAAAGCCAGGCCGCGAGCAGACCGACCTCTCCGGGCGTCAACTCAGCATGCTCGCCTCGACCCGCGAACACAACGACGCCAACGCGCTCTCGCTCGGCGCCCGGTTCCTCTCGATTGAAGAGGCAAGAGAAGCTCTCAAAGAATGGCTCGAGAGGCCATTTTCGGGTGAAGAACGCCATCAAAGACGCATACGGAAGATTGACGGGTGCCTCTAGTATCCCCAGCCAGGTTGTACAGGGTAGTTCTAACGTATACAATTGACAACATGAGTGAGATGCAATTTCAGGACCAGACAGATGAGTTCGGCAGGCCGCCCGTAGCTTCAGGAGGGTTCGATCTAAGCGGCTTGCTTATCAAGTGGGGAATCGCATCCACGCGGCAGCAAGCGGAGTATGTGCTGATAGGGGTCGCCGCGGTTGTTATCATAATTGCGATCTTTGTGTATGTAAGCGGTTCGGGAGCCTCGGATGTACCCACCACACCGAACTGGGGGGCCAATACCTACTAGTGCAGCGATAAAGAAATTTGTATGTATTCTCGTGCACAAAAATCCCGCGGCTTCACGCAAGCACGTACAAGTAAAACCAAAGGTTTTACTTTAATCGAACTTCTCGTCGTCATCGCGATTATCGGGCTCCTTTCGTCGGTCGTTCTTTCATCCCTCAACGGCGCCAGAAAGAAGGGTCGTGACGCCCGCCGCATGGCGGACCTCAAGCAGCTGCAGGTAGCCATGGAGCTCTATTACAGTCAGCAGACAATACCCGCATATCCAGCCACCATCGCCGCGGTTGTCAGCGCTGGTGCCATTGCGGCGGAACCGAAAGACCCAGGGACAAATGCCCCATACTCATATGCGCTCAAATCCGACAACCAGTTTTACTGTCTTGGTGCCACCATGGAGACGACGCCCCTCCCTATTTCATCCTGCAACATAGGAGCGACCGGACTCAATGGAGCTGCACCTGCAGGCAATTATGTTGTCGGTCCATAGTACGTCCTCATGATCGAGATTGTCCCGACGAATACGTGTCCGCCCGATCTTGCGGAGCTCTCGCGGCGCTCCGCATTTTTTGCCGGTTTTTCGGAATGGGTCCAGCTCGACATCAGCGACGGGATGTTCACACCGGAGCGTTCATGGCCGTATGCGGAAGGGCAATGGGCCGAGCTCGAGACGCTCTCCGACGACCCGTCGAAACTCCCTTCAGCCGGAAATCTGAAATACGAAACGCACCTCATGGTGGAAGAACCTCGTGAGCTTGGCTTGCGTCTCGCACAGGCGGGGATACAGCGGGTAATCGGGCATGTGGAAGCATTTGCCGACGAAAAGGAAATACTTGAGGCGCTCGGCGCGTGGCGCAGCGCGGGAGCGCAGGAGGCCGGACTTGCGGTACTTCTCGATACACCGCTTCCCGTATTGGAGTGGGTGGTACCGGCGTGCGATGTTGTACAGGTGATGTCTATCGCCACGCTCGGCAAGCAGGGTGCGCCGTATGATGTACGGGCGATCGCACGTATCCAGGAATTACACTCGAAGTATCCCGAGCTCACCATCAGCGTGGACGGCGGGGTCTCAACAAAGAATATAGCGGAGCTCACGCGCGCCGGGGCGAGGCGCTTCGGCGTTGGTTCTGCGATTACAAAGGCCGAAGATCCCAAAGCCGCCTACGAGCGGTTGAAATCTATAGCTGAAAGTGCGCTAGAATAGGGCAATGGTGCCGCTGACAGACGAGGAGGTGCGCGAGCTTGGAGTACGTGCCAATGCGATACGCCGGACGATAATCGAGATGCTTGCCGCCGCGGGTTCGGGTCATACCGCTGGCCCTCTCGGCATGGCGGATATTTTCACCGCGCTGTACTTTCACGTCTTGAAGCACGACCCAAAAAATCCGGACTGGCCGGAACGCGACCGCCTCATCCTTTCCAACGGTCATATCGTACCCGTGCGCTATGCAACAATGGCGCATGCAGGGTATTTTCCCGTGGTAGAATGCCTCACACTACGCAAATTCGGCTCGCGGCTCCAGGGGCATCCGGAGCGCGACATGCTGCCCGGTCTCGAGACGACGTCCGGGCCGCTCGGCTCAGGCCTCTCGGAGTCCGCCGGATACGCATATGCTGCGCGCATGGACGGAAAAGGCTTCCGTGTTTTTTGCGCGATGTCCGACGGCGAGCACGAAGAAGGGAATACATGGGAGGCGGTGATGTTTTCGGGAAAGTACCGCCTCGCAAATCTCGTCGGCATTATGGACCGCAACAACATTCAAATAGACGGTAACACCGAAGACATCATGCCGCTGGAGCCCTTGCGCGATAAATATGAAGCATTTAATTGGCATGTCATCGAGGTGGACGGCCACAACATCCCGCAATTCATCGCGGCATGCGACGAGGCGAGGGCAATTCGTGAGAAGCCGACATTGATCCTTGCACATACCATTCCGGGCAAAGGTATCCGCGAAATAGAGGGCGATTATCGCTGGCACGGAAATCCACCGGGTAAGGGGCCCACCGACAAGATCCCCGCAGATAAGCAAAAAGATACGTTCCTCAGCGAACTTTCATAGGACTATGCAAGCGGTACAGATACACAACGGTTACTTTCTGGTCTTCGAGCGGGGCGAGGAGTTCATCCCCACCCTTGTCCGTTTTTGTGAGGAGAACGAAGTCCACTGGGGGCAATTCCAGGCGATCGGTGCCGTCGAGAACGTCGAGATCGGCTACTATGACCTGCCCAACCGCGAATACGTATTCCGCAGCGAACCGGGCCCATTCGAGGTCGCGAGCATGGATGGCAACATAACCGAGTTCAACGAGGTACCACAGGTCCACGCACACGCCGTTCTCTCGCGTTGCGACGAGACGCTTGAATGCCTCGGCGGGCATATACGATCGGCGGTCGTTGCCGTGACGCTCGAACTATGCCTCTGGCAGGTGACCCAACCGCTACTGCGCGGCTATGATGAAGATATCGGCCTTAACCTCATCAACGTCACCGTATGATAGACCCGGACGCAAAATTGGCGGCGAATATTTTCGATAAGCCCGCAATGGCTTCGACGCGCGAGGGATTCGGCAAAGGCGTTGTCGAAGCGGGTACCTCGGATGAGCGCGTCGTCGTCTTGACCGCCGACTTGGCGGAGAGCACGCAGGCACACCATTTTCAAAAGGCATTTCCGGAGCGGTTCATCCAGTGCGGCGTTGCCGAGCAGAATATGGCGACGGTCGCCGCCGGCATGGCTTTGTACGGCAAAATACCTTTCTTCACTTCCTATGCGACGTTCTCACCGGGCAGGAATTGGGAGCAGATACGCACCACGATAGGCATCAACAACGTCCCCGCCATAGTTTGCGGCATGCACGCGGGCGTCTCGGTAGGCCCCGACGGCGCGACACATCAAGCGCTCGAAGATATGGCGCTGATGCGCGCACTCCCGCACTTCACGGTCATCTCGGCATGTGATTCAGAAGAGGGCCGCAAGGCGACCATTGCCGCGGCAAAACTCGGTAGCCCCGTCTACATGCGATGGGGCCGCGACAAAACACCTATCATGACGACACCGGACACACCGTTCGAAATAGGGAAGGCAAATGTATTGTGGAAGTCAGAATCACCCCGGGCGGCCATTTTCGCAACTGGGCACCTCGTCTACCAGTCGCTTCTCGCGGCGCGGCAGCTCGAGGGCGAGGGTATCGCGGTCACTGTTACCAATGTGCACACGATAAAACCGCTGGACAAAGAGACAATTCTCCGCGAAGCGCGCGCCGCGGGTGCGATTGTTACCGTCGAAGAACATCAGATAGCAGGCGGCTTCGGCTCCGCCGTGGCGGAGCTTCTGGCGCAAGAATGCCCGCTCCCGGTAGAATTCATCGGCGTGCACGACAAGTTCGGCCAGAGCGGCGAACCGACGGAATTGGTGGAGCACTACGGCATGGGAGTGTCGCACATTGTCGCGGCGGCTAAAAAAGCCATTACGCGGAAAAAAACTTAAAGCTGCGTCGCTTTGAAATCCGACGGTTTTTTTGCGTACCAATCTTCTATCTCGGTGCGGGTGAGGAGCTTGGTCTGCGCGCCAACGCCTTGGACGACGGATGCGGCGTTTATCATTCCTCTCAAGAGCGCTTCGCCCGCGGGCAGTCCGAGGTGGATAAAAGAAACGGTCGTTGACGCGGTGGCGTCACCTGCACCCGTGCGGGAGACCGGGGGAGCGGGGTCGGGATACATTGGCACGTGCCATACGCCGCTCTCGTTCAAAATATTCGAGCCGTTCGGACCGTCCGTTACGACGACAGTCTTTGGCCCGAGTGCGCGAAGTTCCTCCATGAGCTTCTTTACGTCCGCCTCTTTTGTCTTGAGTATGAGCTGTGCTTCCTCTTTATTGCAGAAAAATATCTCAGTGACAGCGTAGACGTCCTTGAGCGCTTCCGCACCAAGTTTTATCTGGAAGGTGCCTGGCTGGAAGGCGAGCTTGGTCTCTGGATGTGCGGCGACATAGGCCGCGACCTCGTGATGAAAATCCTTTGCACTTTCTCCGAGCGATGTCAGGTAGATGTACTTCGGGGGAGTATCGAAGTCCGGCATCGAATAGGTGAACTTCGTTTGTTTGACGAGTATCGTACGCTCCGCGCCGAACCAGAGGACATAGTGATAGTTGGTCGGAAGTCCCGCTTGCGTCTCGACGTACTCGTCGGCGACGCCGTTGCCTTTGAGGGTCTCGCGGCAATTCCTACCATTCTCGTCGTCGCCCACGCGTGCGATGAGGGCCGAGGTAAGTCCAATGCGCGACGCCGCGACGGCGGCGTTCGCCGCGTTGCCCACCGCGCGTACTTCGATGACCTCCTCATACGGCACTTTGTCAGCGAAACGCACACACAGCTCGCGCGTGCCGTGATTCATCAATTCCTCCGCATCCTTGAGCTTGATAAAAGCATCGGTCGTGATGTCACCGATAGCGACGAAGTCGTATTGCATGTGATTTTGCGAAATCATGCCGCGTACCGTCCTTTGAAACGCGGCTCTTTATTGTAGCACAAGAATTTTGTGCCCGGATATTTGCTTTTGCGCCGCAAATCCGTATACTGCTGCCCATGTTAGCGATTGAAGTCAAACCGCGAGTGGAGAATGAATCCGCAGATACGCTGAGGAAGAACGGCGCCGTGCCGGCCGTTTTCTACGGTCCAAAAGAAGCGGCGACACCGATCTCGGTAGACGCACGCAAGCTAAGCGCTGTGTGGCGTGAGGCTGGCGAAACGACGATTGTCACCCTGAAGGGCCTCGGTGAAGACAAAGATACACTCATTCATGACGCACAATTTCATCCTGTAACCGGCCAGCTTCTCCACGCCGATTTCTATGTGCTCGAAAAAGGCAAGAAGATAAAGATCAAAGTGCCGCTTGAATTCGAAGGCGTCGCTCCGGCGGAAAAGGCCGGCCACATCGTTGTCAAAGCGCTCCATGAAGTCGAGATAGAAGTGGCGCCGGCGGAATTGCCGCACCATCTCGTCGTGGACCTCCTGAAGCTCGCGAACGTCGGCGACCACATAACTGCCGCGCAGATCGCCCTCCCTCCAAGCGCCTCGCTCATTACACACGGCGAAGAGATCGTCGCATCCGTCACGGAGTTCAAAGAAGAACCGGTGGAGGTAACGCCGGCGCCGGAAACCGTCATCACGACCGAAAAAGTTGCTGAGGGGGGAGAAGGAGTCGCATCCGCCGAAGGCGGTCCCGCCTCTCCGGGAAAGGGGGAAAAGAAAGAAAAGAAGGAATAGGCCGTCTGTTATACTGACGGATTATGCGCTTCATTCGCGTCGGTCTTTTTGTTGTACTTCTCTGTGCTGGGCAGGCGTTCGTGCCATTTGAGGCGCGTGCCGCGACGAGCGTAGAAGAACGCGCCGCTCTTCAGGCGCAGCTTGACCAGATCGAAAAAGACATAGCCAACAATCAAGGAACGCTGAGTACTCTGCAGCAGCAGCGTACAACGCTTGAACGTGATATCGCGATACTGGACAATAAAATACGTATCGCGCAGCTCCAGATAAAACAAAGCGACGTCACACTCACGCAACTTAAGGGGAATATTTCCGAGAAGAAACAATCAATCGCGCAGGTGGATGCGAAAGTCGCGCGAAGTGAGGCATCGCTCGCACAGCTTCTCCGTCGCACGCGCGAGATAGACGACCTCTCACTTGTCCAGATGGCACTCGGCAGTAGCCTCGACAATTTTTTTCAGGATATTGACGACTTTCAATCCATTCAGCGGGCGCTCGGAGAGTCTTTCACTGAGATGGCTATACTGCGAGCCGACCTTGCGGGCCGCAAAGCGGCGCTCGAAGACAAGCAGAACGAGACCGAGAAAGTACGGCAGGTACAGGTACTCGCGAAGAAGGCCGTGCAGGATGATGAAAAAGAGAAGCAGTCCATCCTCTCGGCCACCAAGGGTCAGGAGAAAACCTACCAGCAGATAATCGCCGACAAGAAAAAACAAGCGGCCGCGATACGCGCCGCACTCTTCGGTCTCCGGGATACCGGCGCAATCCCCTTTGGCACCGCCTATGACTACGCAAAAAAGGCATCGAACGACACAGGCGTGCGCCCCGCGCTTATACTCGCGATATTGACCCAAGAATCCAATCTGGGGGAAAATACCGGCTCATGCTACGTGCGCGACTTAACGACCGGCAGCGGAGTGGGGAAGAACACCGGCAAGGCGTTCGCAAAGGTTATGAAAGCGCCGCGGGACACGCAGCCGTTCGTTACGATTACGGAGGCGCTCGGCATGGACTGGACGACAACACAAGTATCATGTCCGCAAAGCATAGGGTATGGCGGAGCAATGGGACCGTCGCAATTCATTCCGTCGACGTGGATGCTCTATAAAGCGCGGCTCTCACAGCTGACAGGGGTCGATTTCCCCGACCCGTGGAATGCACAGACGGCTATTTTGGCGACAGGGCTTCTCATGAAAGACAACGGCGCGGCCGGAGGCACGCGCACGGCGGAACGCCGCGCCGCATTGAAGTATTTTGCAGGCAGCAATTGGAACAGCCGCGCCAACGCGTTCTACGGGGACAGCGTCATGGAGCTGGTAGACAAGATCCAGGCCGAGATAGATATTTTGAATCAGTGACGCCAAACATTGTCTTTTTCCGATTTTTCGTGTATTCTCTGCCAGTCATGAAAAAAGACATTCATCCGGATACATACCGAATGGTCATCTTCGAAGATTCCACTTCGGGGAAGCGTTTTCTCATTGGTTCAACGATAGAGACAACGAAGAAGGACAAGTGGGACGACGGCAAAGAATACCCTGTTTTTCAGGTAGAAATCTCGAGCGCGTCACACCCCTTCTATACCGGTACGGCCAAGACCATTGAT
>CAZQGK010000001.1:8444-9213 GCA_964592945.1 uncultured Candidatus Saccharibacteria bacterium | reverse complement strand
AGTATGCGAAGCGGATGAAGTGGAAAGTGGTTGTGGAGCGGAAGGATGTGATTTATGAGTTATAGGGACTCCGCGCGAAAAGCTTTTTTGCCGTCGCTGTCTGCCGCTGCTGCGGCAGCGCTGCCTCTCGGCCCGTCGGCCTGCGAGACACTCCGAAAAGCATCTGACTCGCTCCGTCCCGAAAATCCGCATATACTTGACGTTATGACAGAACATACGATAAATCTCGAAGACTACGCGAACGACCATCGTGTCGCGTACCTTGTGGCGGAATGGAAGCGTCTCTCTCAAGCCGAGAAAGATGCGCTCGAGCTCATCGAAGTCGATCCTGCCATGAAAGAGCTTGCCGAAAAGGAGTTGCACGACATCGAAAGCCAAAAGGACGTGCTCATGAAGCAAATAGAATCTATCGTCGGCGGGGACAATGAACGCGAATGGCCCAATGAAATAGTCGTCGAAGTACGCGCGGGGGTCGGAGGCGACGAAGCGGCGCTTTTTGCCGAAGAGCTTGCGGCCATGTACTTGAAGTATGCCGAGACGCAGGGATGGAAATCGAAAGCGCTCGACGAATCGAGGAACTCGCTCGGCGGGTACAAGGAAGCGCAGTTCGAAATAAAGGGTGCCGATTGTTATCGCAAGCTCCGGTACGAGACCGGAGTGCATCGCGTACAGCGCGTGCCGATGACCGAAAAAGCCGGTCGCACACACACCTCGACGGCATCCGTGGCGATACTGCCGATATACAAACGGACGAAGATAGAGATAAATC
>CAZQGK010000001.1:0-8434 GCA_964592945.1 uncultured Candidatus Saccharibacteria bacterium | reverse complement strand
GGCGCAGGCGGCCAGAATGTAAACAAAGTGGAGACGGCCGTGCGAATCGTGCACAAGCCGACCGGCCTCGATGTGAGGTGCACCTCCGAACGTTCGCAGGCCCAGAACAAAGAAAAGGCGATGACACTGCTTGTAAGCAGACTCCAACAAATGCAAGATGAGGCCGCTGAACGCGAACGTGCCGCCGACCGCAAGGCGCAGGTGGGCACGGGCGACCGTTCTGAGAAAATACGCACTTACAATTTTCCTCAAGACCGTGTAACCGACCACCGCATCAAAGAATCATGGTCCAACGTCCCGAAGATAATGGCGGGCGGCATCGAGCCAATTCTCGGAGCGCTCGAGAAGGCCGAAGCGGGCGACAGTGTTGCAACTGAAGTCTAATTTTGTTAGTATCCTCCGCACATGTCTACGACCGATATCAAGACCCTTTTTGACGCAGGAGCGCATTTCGGCTATGTCCGCGCCCGCCGGCATCCAACCGCGGCGGCGTACCTTTTCGGGACGAAAGACCGCACAGACATATTCGACCTCGAGGTGACGACCGTGCGTCTCGATGCGGCTTGTGCATTCGCCGCATCCGTCGCGGCAGCCGGAAAGCAGGTCCTTTTCGTCGGCGGCAAGCACGAGGCGACAGGCATCGTAAAAGATGCGGCTGAGCGGGTGGGTGCCCCGTACGTCGCAGGCCGCTGGATAGGAGGCACGCTCACCAATTTCAAGAACATCCGCAAGCGCATCGACCGCCTCGAACAGCTCATGAGCGAGCGGGCGAGCGGCGCCCTCGAGAAATACACGAAGCGCGAACGCCTCATGATAGACCGCGAGATCACCGAGCTTCTGGGACGTTTCGGCGGCCTCGTCAAAATGACCGACCTTCCCGCGGCGCTCTTCGTTGTGGATACGCGTCACGAGAACACGGCAGTCCTCGAAGCCAATCAGCTCAAGATCCCCGTAATAGGACTCTCCAGCTCCGATTGCGATTTCTCGCTCGTGCAGTACCCGGTACCGGGAAATGATACGTCGGTACGTTCGATAGCGCTCGTGACGAATGCGATAGGCGATGCCTATACGGAGGGAAAATCGGCGGCCGCCAAGAGCGCCGCGAACGGGAAAGCTGAGGGGAAGTAACTCTCCGGCGGAGTTTATACGGTATAATTACTAAGAATTTTTTCATATGGCAACCACTGAAGAGATCAAAGCGCTCCGCGACCAGACCGGCGTTTCTATCATGCAGTGCAAGAGGGCGCTTGAAGAGGCCGGCGGGGACATCGAAAAAGCAAAGGTTATCTTGCGCAAAGTAAGTTCCGCCATCGCCTCGAAAAAATCCGACCGCGCGCTCGGCGCAGGGGTCGCCGCTGCCTACACTCATGCGGGCGGGTCGGTCGTTGCCGCCGTCGTGCTCGCGTGCGAGACCGATTTCGTCTCAAAGAACGAAGAGTTCTCCAAGCTCGCGTACGATATCGCGATGCACATCGCCGCGATGGGTCCACAATTCAAGTCGCGCGATGATGTAAAAGAGGATGACTTAAAAGCGGCGCGGGAGGTGTTTTCGGAAGAGGCGGCCAAGGTCCCCGAGGCAGCGCGCGCAAAAGCGATCGAAGGCAAGGTCGACAGCTATCTCCGTGATCGAGTGCTCCTTGAGCAGCCGTTCGTAAAAGATCCGAGCATCACGGTCCGTCAGCTTATTGAATCAGCAGTGCAAAAATTCGGCGAGAAGATCGAAGTCGTACGCTTCGAGCGGCTCTCCGTCAAATAGAGTATGACGCTTGGAATCGGCATATTCGTCCTCTCCTTACTGGGCATCATTGCCTTGTTCGCGGGGAAGTACTGGGAGATCCGTTTTGAGCGGGTGCTGCTTCCCGCATTGCGCCAAAAGGCCGATGTGCGGGCAGAGCAGCTCAAAGAACTTATGGACGCTGCCCGCTTGGACCTCGCGAAGCTCCCGCCGGAGGCGTTGCGTTTGTCCCGCATCGGCATTCATGAGGTCGCTCTCGGGTTCGCGGCGCTCGCACGCACGGCAGAAAGTTATGCGCACCAACTCGCCGACTTCGTGTCCTACAAGCATCGTTTTGAGAAACGGGATACGAGCTCTGAATTCTTGAAAAAAGTCGCGGAGCATAAGAACGGAAACGGACTTGATACTGGAGAGGACAACGGGCACAATACCTAAGCGCCGCTTTAGCTCAGTTGGTAGAGCAACTCTTTTGTAAAGAGAAGGTCCCCAGTTCGAGTCTGGGAAGCGGCTCAAGATCACCCTCACCACACATTCTCATGGACCCCAAGGACACATACTGGTATTTACATATCGGCCGCGCGAACGAACTTACGGGCCGTGACCGCGTCATCTACCGTCTCTTCGAGATACTTCCGGGGTTTCTATCCGTCGGGACGCTCCTTCTTTTTGTGGTGCTCTCGTTCTATAAGCCTGTATGGGCCGCATATCTCACGATAATATTCTCGGTCTATTGGCTCTTGAAGACCGTCTACCTATCGGTACATTTGCGGCACAACTTCAAGCGGGTCCGGCACAACATGAGCCTGGATTGGAATGAACGCCTGAGAAATCTTTCCCACAAGGATATTCTCCATCTCGTCATCTTTCCTTTTTATACGGAAGGATACGATGTCGTCGCCGAGAGCGTGCGGGGCCTTTTACGGTCCAGTTGGGACCATAAACGCATCGCGGTTGTCCTTGCGGCAGAAGAGAGGGCGGGGAAGGCGCAACGTGCCGTCGCCGACCGCATCGCAAAGGATTTCGGAGACAAGTTCGGGGCCTTCATCGTGACCGAGCACCCGGCGGATGTGGCCGGCGAGATACCCGGGAAAGGTTCCAATATTTCGTACGCGGCCGAGGAGGCACGTATCCGGATACTCGATGCGCAAGATATCCCATATGAAAAGACGCTTGTTTCCGCATTTGATATCGACACCGTCGTCTACCCGCAGTATTTCAGCTGTCTCACGTGGCATTTTTTGACGTCGGAGCGGCCGGAGCGCACGTCATTCCAGCCCATACCGCTCTACAACAACAACATCTGGGACGCCCCCATGCTCTCGCGTGTCATCGCGTACTCAAGCTCGTTTTGGCAAATGATCCAGCAAGAGCGGCCGGAGCGGCTCGCGACCTTCTCGTCGCACGCGGTGCCTTTTAAGCCGCTTCGTGAAGTGGGGTACTGGCAGAAAAATGTCGTCTCGGAAGATTCCCGCATCTTCTGGAATCTTTTTGTGCGCTACGACGGTGATTACGATGTCGTTCCGATGGCGTACCCCGTTTCGATGGACGCCAACGTCGCGCCGAATCTGTGGAGTACCGCAAAAAATATTTATCTCCAGCACCGGCGGTGGACCTACGGCGCGGAAAATATTCCGTATATTCTTTTTGCTTTTCTCAAAAATCCGCGCATACCGTTCGGGAAAAAACTCCGTGCGGCATTTGTGCAGATTGAAGGGTTCTGGTCGCTCACGACCAATCCGCTCGTACTTTTTGCGGTGGGATGGATGCCGCTCATCGTCGGCGGCCGCGCGTTCAATGCGACCGTGCTCTCATACAATCTGCCACTTGTTGCGAAAGGATTTTTGACGGCCTCACTTTTTGGGCTCATCGTGTCCGCCGCGATAGCAATGCAATTAGTGCCGGAGCGTCCGCGCGAAAAATCCCGTTTTCACAGCCTCATGCACTTTCTGCAGTGGATACTCGTTCCGCTGACGATGGTCGTCTTCAGTGCGATACCGGGACTTGATGCGCAGATACGGCTTATGTTGGGGCGGTATTTGGGATTCTGGGTGACCCCGAAATCACGCAAGATAACGGCACCTGAGGTTGCCTGAGGGGGTCGGCCCCGACACCGACTTTTTCCAAAAAAGTCGGTGTGGAGGTATACTTGCCCGAATGCAACCACTGTCTAAATTCCGGCGCCGCCTCTATCTGTATGGGCTTATGGCGGTCTTCATTTTCTGTCTACCGGTCGTAATTTTCTTTGCCAACGGCTACCGCTTCAAGAGCGGGGCCGGCTTCGTGCGCACGGGGAGTGTCATAATCACCGTTTCGGAAGGCGGCGCCATTGTTTCCATGAACGGAGCAGAGATAGGGACGTCCGGTTTTCTGCGGCATAATTTTTACGTGGACAATCTCACGCCGGGGATATACCGGATACTCGTGATGCACGAAGGCGACCGTGCGTGGCGCCGGACCCTTGTCGTCGAACAAGAGCTCGTGACGGATGCACAGGCGTTCCTCGTGCCGGAGAAGGTCGTTGCCGCGCGGCTTGTTGATAGCGCAAAGGCCCCTACGTCGACGACCACCACTCCGCATGCGACGTATGAGTCGTATCGCACGGCGTTCCTTCCTCCGAAGAAAGTCGCAGCGACGTCTACACCTGTCGTTTCCACACACACCCCTGCGGGCGAAGTGCTGACCATCGAGAGCGGCAACGTTCTCGTGCTCTGGACAGAAGTCGGTGCGGTACCTCCGAGCCGCTTTTGTTCCAGCCCGTCGGTCTGCGTCACCCGGATACCCATCGAGAATGGCGGACAGAATGCGACCAGAGCGGAATTCTTCAGTGGCGGAGTTGTCTACACCACGGAAGAAGGCGGGGTTTTCCTGGGCGAGATAGATATCCGCCCCGAGCCGCTCACCGTCCCACTCTACCCGGTGCGCGGCGCTGATTTCCGCATCGTTGACGGCCATCTCATCGTGAAGGACGGCACGGCTCTCTACGAGATTATAGGACTCTAGTGCGTTATACTTGCCGCTATGAAGCCAGGGAGCGTCCACCCCATATCATCTCTTGTCCGCCAGGCCAACCGCTTTTTTTTCGACATGGGTTTTTCCGTTGCGGACGGCCCGCTCCTTGAGGACGAATGGCACAATTTCGACGCCCTGAACGTGCCCAAAGACCATCCTGCACGCGACATGCAGGACACTTTTTTCATCAAGGACGAGCCGGGTATGGTGCTGCGCACGCACACTTCTAATGTGCAGATACGGTATATGGAGTCTCAGATAAAGAAGGGTGCCCAACCGCCGTACAGGATAGTTTCGATGGGTAAAGTTTTTCGAAACGAGTCGGATGACGCGGGACACAGTTCTGAATTTTTTCAGATCGAGGCACTCGCGGTCGGCGAAGATGTGACACTTGCCAATCTCAAAGGCACACTCGCCAGATTTTTCCGCGAGATTTACGGCGGGTCTTCTGTCGAAGTAAGATTTCGTCCGAGTTTCTTTCCATTTACCGAACCCTCTGTAGAAGTCGATATGAGGTTAACCGGCGGTCATGTACCCGAAAAATTGCGCGACCGTTGGATGGAAATGGGCGGCGCGGGCATGGTGCATCCGAATGTACTCAAAAATGTAGGAGTTGACCCTGCAAAGTATCAGGGGTTCGCATTCGGTTTCGGTATCGATCGCCTCACGATGCTCAAGTGGGGAATAGACGACATCCGCCACATGCACTCCGCCGACCTGCGGTTCATAAGTCAGTTCTAATGTATGAAAATTTCACGCGAATGGCTCCAGACATATTTCGAAAAACCGCTGCCGGAGGCGGCCGTCGTTGCCGACGCGCTCACTTTTCATGCATTCGAAATAGAGAGTATCGAAGGAGAGGTTCTCGATGTAAAAGTAACGCCAAATCGCGGGCACGACTGTCTGTCGCACCGCGGTATTGCCAAAGAGCTGTCGGCAATTTTGAATATGCCGATGAAGGGCGACCCATTGCGTGCGCCGCTTCCCGATACGCCGCAAGGGTCAAAACTGGAAGTAATCATTGAAGACCCAAAACGCGCTCCTGTGGGCGCTGCGGCCTATATGACCGGAGTAACGATAGGACCGTCCCCGGAGTGGCTCAAAGTCCGCCTTGAATCTGTGGGGCAGCGCTCCATCAACAATGTTGTCGACGCGACGAACTATGTGATGTTTGACCTCGGAATGCCGACGCACGCTTTTGCCGCAGACACATTCAAGGACGGCGAGGTCGTCCGCTACGGCATACGGTGTTCGAAAAAAGGTGAGCAGCTTGCGCTCCTCGGCGGGGAGTCAGTCGAGCTCAGCGGGGACGAGGCCGTCATTACGGACGCCTCGGGGGAGGCCGTGGATATCGGTGGTGTGAAGGGCGGCATCCGGGCGGAATTAGGTGCTGCGACGACGCAGCTCGTTCTCTCGGCGAGCAAATTCGAGCCAGTGCAGACACGGAGAGCGGCGCAACGATTCAATCAGCGCACCGAGGCCGCGAAGCGTTTCGAGAACGAAATGCCCGATGAGCTTTCCGTCTACGGCATATACGCCGTGGCACAACTCGTTCAATCTGTCGCGGGCGGGGAGATTGTCGAATACGGGATTACGCGCGCTCACCAATCGACGCAACGACATGTCGCCGTATCGCTCGAAAAGATAAACAATACGCTCGGCACGAAATTCGGTCCGGCAGATGTCGCGGAAGTACTCAAACGACTCGACCTATCTCACATGCAAGAAGGGGACTCCTTTACCGTCGCGCCTCCTCTTGAGCGGCTCGACCTTGTTATAGCGGAAGATATCGTGGAAGAAGTGGGGCGCATCATCGGGTACGATAAAATATCCGCCGTCGAGTTACCAGCGTTTCCCCGCAAGCCCGGAGTTAATGCGAATTTTTATGCCGCGGAACAAGCGCGTGAAAGACTTACGTCGGAAGGCTACTCGGAAGTCATCACGTCAGTCTTTGCCGACAAAGGCGAGCGCATCGTTGTCAACAAGGTGGACGGTGTGCGCCCGTACCTTCGCGCCAATCTGACGGATGGACTTAAGGATGCGCTCGAGAAGAATACCCGCAACAAAGACTTGCTCGGACTCGGCGAAGTTAAGCTGTTCGAGATAGGCACAGTGTGGAAAGACGGAAAAGAAACAATAATGCTCGGAACCGCCGACAAGGACGACGTAAAAGAAACGACACTTGAAGCGACGGAGGCTGATGCATATGAGAACCTTCCGCTTTCGGATACGGAACGCTACCGGCCGTTTTCGCGCTATCCGTTCATCGTGCGCGATATAGCTCTCTGGACGCCCGCGGGCACGGAGCCTGAAGACGTGCTCGTCGTCATTCGTGCGCAAGCGGGAGAGTTGCTCGTTCGAAGTGAGAAGTTCGACGAGTTCAAAAAGGGCGAAAAAACCTCCCTCGCATTCCGTCTCGTCTTCCAATCGTTTGAAAAGACGCTCACTGATGCCGAAGTGAACGCCATCATGGAAAAAGTCTACGCGGCGGTGAAGGAAAAGGGCTGGGAGGTGAGATAACAATTAGAAAACGCCGCGAACCGCGCGGCGTTTTATCTCTTTTGCGGCGGCACACGGCATTGCAGGAACGGCCTGACTTTGAACAAGGTCAATAGGTTTCTCTCCCATGCATGCCAGCAGGGGATCTTAGAACCGACACCGATTCTTTTCAGGTCATCAACACTGATACCGAGGTCTTCGATCGATACGACATGCGTAGTCCTCCGGTCGTGGTCGTAGAGACTAAGCGCATAACCCCCCTTGTGCGGGGGGAGTATCGAGTAGACCTCGAATATCTCGTCCAGTTCCCGGCCGTGTTCCGTATTTTTTGCGACCAAAACAGCACATGCTGCAAGGGCCGCGAACAGTAAGGCGAAGATGATGCGCCCCATTTTCGGCTCCTTTTGCAGCAGCTTGGGTGCTGTGTCCCGGCACACTATACCCACCTTTTAGCTCTAGGCAAAGGGGTCGTTTTTTGATATACTTTATGTACTAAATATGGCTGAAAAGAAGGCAAAAAAGACTACAAAAGCAGCCCCCAAATCGGGGGGTTCGTCGTACGGTGCAAGCGACATCACCGTACTCGAAGGTTTGGAAGCGGTGCGCCGCCGGCCGGGCATGTACATCGGTACCACCGGTACCGCCGGGCTCCATCATCTCGTCTGGGAAGTCTTCGACAACTCGCGCGACGAAGCGATGGGTGATTTCGCCAATGACGTCGAGATAGCGCTTTTGCCGGACAATCGCGTGCGTGTCGCCGACAACGGCCGCGGTATTCCGGTGGAGATACATCCGAAGACCAAAGTCTCGACGCTCGAGACGGTCATGACCATGCTCCATGCGGGCGGTAAATTCGGCGGCGAAGGATACAAAGTCTCGGGCGGTCTGCACGGCGTCGGAGTCTCTGTGGTCAATGCTCTCTCAACGCGCCTGCGCGCGGAAGTGCATCGCGATGGCGGTCAGTATATTCAAGAATATAAAAATGGCGGCAAACCGGTCGGCAAGACCAAAAAAATAGGCACCTCAAAACTGCACGGCACCATCATCACCTTCGAATCGGACCCCTCCATATTTCCGGACAGAGAATTGAACTGGGACACTATCGTCTCTCACATGCGCCAACAGGCGTATTTGGTCAAGGGACTCCGCATCTCGATTCTCGATCTGCGCAAAGTGGAGAACGTAAAAGAC